>JAEUWE010000217.1 GCA_016791465.1 Pseudobdellovibrionaceae bacterium | reverse complement strand
TGCCGTGTCCTCGGCAATCAAAAATGTGAGATCAATTGCTTGAGGGGCAACGACACTGAGGGTGACTGTGGTGGCGTTGCTTGGTCCTTGAAGGATTCCAAGAGCTCCCGGAGTTTTCCATTCGGGAATTTGTTTGCTGCTCAGTGCGCATGCGGAATCTGATCCCGCGCTGCAGGCTTCGGCGTAGACGGAAGGGGAGCCTTTTGAAGAAAGGGCCTGCTGGAACAATGCGCCGGACTTTGTCGAAAGTGAGGAGCAAGAGGTTAGCAAAAGAAAGAGAAGAGGGAGCCGATTCATGCCGATCATAGACGTATACCAATAAAGACCTGGACCAGAGTCAATCGACGAGAGAGTTCGGTCGCTGCAGTTTTGTTCGAAGTCGAATCGAGGGAGAGATGAAGGCCTCCGACCATGCGGTCTCCGCTGGCTCCGACACCTATATCGGTGCGTGCCAAAAACGAACTTTCATTGGCGCTAAACTCCTGTGTGTCGGAGTAGGTCTTGCCGAGTTGGGCTCCGACTCCAAGTAGGCCCTGCGCAAAAACGTAGCCAGTGTCGCCGAATCGAAAGAGATAACCATAGCCAAGACCGGCATTTACCGTCTGAAAGATGCCACGTTTAATGAGCGCTTCAGCTCCGAATGCAGACTGCAGCTGACTTGGGATCAATTCCTGGCTATCGGAGAATGAAGTTTCGATGAACTGAAGAACGGCGAGTGGACTTCCTCCTGAGGTTCGTTGGAGTTCGCTGTGATCAAATGCCGCCGCAAGGCTGTAGCGATTGGGTTTGAGGACGCCGATGAGTTGAAGGTACTTGCTTTCGAGCTGAAGGTCAGGGCGTTTGATCGGGGCGCTGCCCGGGGCAAAGGCAGAAGTGTTCTCGGCAAAAAAGCCTTTTGTCTTTTGGTAACCAAACTCAACAGAGACTCGTCTCCACGGAAAGCGAAATCGAAAGTCCGAGTAGGTGGTTGACCCTTTGAGGTCGAGATCTTCTTGCTTGAGGTCTCCTTTGCCAGCAATAGCGACGCCGATCAGGCCATCGTAGGCAAGCGAGACACCAGTCTGCGTCCGATAGTTGGGAGACCAGACGACGACCTTGTCCTGCTGGGTGATGCTCTTGAGTTCGAGAAAGAGGCCCGGAACTTCAATAAAAGGTTTGATAAGGACCTTGCGCTCCGGGCTTGAGAAGCCGGACGCGCTGCTGGCTTCGCTCTCGGCTCTCGCTTTGAACATTCCGAAGGTCGTGATCAAAACCAGAGAGAAAAAGGTGGCAGTGCTTAACTTGCGCAAGTGCTACTTGATCATCTTCTGATTCTTTCGCATCTGCCACAGGTAATGTGAAAGAAAGGGACGTCTGGTTTCGCCAGTTGCGACCATGAGAAGTTTGGTGATTTTTAAATCAAATGGATCCGTAAAGAGAAGAATCAGTAGTTCCTGAATAAAGTTTGTATTCAGTGTCACGTAGTTATCCGTGCCGACGCCAAGTTCGACGTTCTTCTTTTCCCACCATGAGAACGGATGATCTTTGTAATCCTCAAAGAGTGCTGAAAGTTTATTGTTGGATGATGGCAGCGAAACTAGCGACACGCCTTTGTCGATCATGCGATTGAGGACGTCATGTTGGTAAAGCTCCACTTCGCGTGCGGTGTGGAACTTCGCTTTCGTAAAAAGGCGAACTTCGTCGTCGTTTAAAAGCGTGCCGGCGACGAGTTTGTCGCGAATGTGCGTGGAGTGATCCTGCCAGTCCATCTCGGAAACTTCGTTGTACT
>JAEUWE010000163.1 GCA_016791465.1 Pseudobdellovibrionaceae bacterium | reverse complement strand
AGAGCGTAAACGCCAGCTGCGAAATCGGATTCGCTCCCGCTTCAGCAATGTGATAACCCGAGATCGAAACTGAGTAGAAGTTTTTGACCTTATTATCGGTAAAGAACTGCTGAATATCGCCCATCATTTTCAGTGCAAAGTCGATCGAGAAGATACAGGTATTCTGACCCTGGTCCTCTTTCAAGATGTCCGCCTGAACCGTTCCACGCACATTTTGAACCGTCCATGCTTCAAGCTTCTCACGCTCTTCACGCGTCAATTTTCGGCCAAGCTCCTTTTCTTTCTTCTCGACCTGCTGATCGATCGCCGTATTCATGAAAAATGCAAGAATCATTGGCGCCGGACCATTGATCGTCATCGAAACCGACGTATTCGGCGCACAAAGATCAAAGCCGGCATAAAGCCGCTTCATATCGTCAAGCGTACAGATCGAAACGCCAGATTCGCCGACCTTGCCAAAAATATCAGGACGCGCATCGGGATCTTGCCCATAGAGCGTCACCGAATCAAAAGCCGTTGAGAGCCGAGTCGCCGGCTGACCTTTCGCAAGATAATGAAACCGCTTGTTCGTTCGCTCAGGCGGGCCTTCGCCTGCAAACATCCGCGTTGGATCTTCATTCTCACGTTTTAACGGAAACACTCCAGCCGTATAGGGAAATTCACCCGGAACATTCTCAAGCCGCAAGAAACGAACGCGATCTCCCCAATCCGAAATCTTTGGCGCAACCACGCGACGAATCTTCGTGCCCGAAAGCGATGTGCGGGTTAGCGGCTGGCAGATCTGTTTGCCGCGAACCTCGTACATGTATTCATCGCCACTATAGCGACTGAGAAGCTCTCCCCACTTTATCAATTGCTGGTAGAGATCCGCACCGAGTTCACCACGCCAAGATTCCACCTTTGGCACCAGAGCCGCGACCTGGTCCTTTGCATGCTCCTTCAGGACTTCAACAGCTCCGATACGCGCTGCAACCTGCGCAAGTTTCTCGGTGTCTTTTTTATAACGACGAACGGTGCCGACGATCTCGGCCAGGTATGCCTGTCGCTCAGCCGGCACGATCATCGAGCGTTTTGCATCTTTGACCGTCTTTCGATACTCGGCCGACTGCGTCCAATAGGCCTGACGTTCCGACTGCTTTTCCGCAAGTGCGCTTGTGAGCCCAAAGAAAAGCTTATTGCAGCCTTCATCGTTAAACTGCTGCGCCTGAGTGAGAAAAACTGGGAGCGCTTCATCTGCGAGCGTCGCCGAATCAAACTGTTTGCGCGAGCGGCGGTATTGCTTACGCACGTCGCGAAGCGCATCCATCGCACCACGGCGATCGGCTTTATTGATTGCGATCAAATCGGCGAAATCGATCATCTCGATTTTCTCAAGCTGCGACTGCGCGCCAAACTCAGACGTCATCACATAGAGCGAAAGATCCGAAAGCTCAGTGATCGCACCTTGCGCCTGACCAATGCCACTTGTCTCCGCAATCAAAAGATCAAAATTATAGCCCTTCATAAAATCAAGCATGCGCGGGAGGCTCGCCGCAATCTCAGTACCCGATCCTCGCGATGCAACCGAGCGCATGAACACGCCCGAGCGCGAAAGCGAATTCATTCGAATACGGTCGCCGAGAAGTGCCCCACCCGTCTTTCGTTTCGATGGATCCACACAGACCACGCCGATCTGAATTCCCGGAAACGCGTTCAAGAATCGCTGCAAAAGTTCGTCAACAAGCGACGATTTTCCAGCACCGCCAGTGCCCGTGACGCCCAGAACAAGCGGCGCTTTTTTACTCGCGTCACGGCTAAAACTCTGAAGACCAGCCTTACACGATTCCGGAATCGCCTGCCCCATCTCGACTGCTGTAAGCGCAAGACCAAGATGCCTTGAACGAATCGCGTCGCTCTCTCCTGAAACAACGGAGGCCTTGGTGAGTGGATCAAAATCACAGCCTTCAATGATCATGTCGATCATGCCCTCAAGGCCAAGCTTCCGCCCATCCTCGGGATGAAAGATCTGGGCGATGCCATATGCTTCAAGCGCTTTTTTTTCTTCGTGAATGATAACGCCGCCACCGCCGCCGTAGATCTTCACAAACGGCGCACCGGCCTTCTCAAGAAGATCTTTGGTGTACTTAAAGTACTCCATATGACCACCCTGATAACTTGAAAGCGCGATCCCTTGCGCTCCCTCTTGAATCGCTGCGGTCACCACATCGTGAACAGATCGATTGTGCCCAAGATGAATCACCTCGGCCCCACCGTCTTGAAGAAGACGACGCATGAGATTGATGCTGGCGTCGTGACCATCAAAAAGAGAGGCAGCGGTGACAATTCGAATCGGATGACGAGGAACGTAGCGCGTTTTCATAACCTCTTGGTTTAGCAGGCGAATCACTTCGACCTCAACCTCAAGCCTATACGATACGGCGCATAAACTGCCTCATTTTGCGACAGATACAGGACAGTTCGATCCGTCGGTTTTCACTCCGATCCGCTGTTTAATGAATTCATGGGGACGCGAGGGGTTCGAGTCCCGGGAAACACAAGGGGGAAGTATGAAACAGGTTATTCAAAATTCGATTCTCGGTGCCATCGTTGCAGTGAGCGCTCTTGCATCGTCAACAGCAAAAGCCGAGAGCTACTCGGGCATTTGCAGCACCAATGTGACTCTCGAACAGAAGGCGCCGAACTGGGCCTACGTGCAACTCGCAAACGACTTGATGAGCGAAAACAAGTACAGTCTCCATCGCGATGCCTCCTTCCGCGCGAGCGACTTCAAGAACATTCCTGTGGCTCAGCTTCCAGGGATCACTCGCGTCGACCTCGCTTTGTCGGTCGTACTTGCGAATCCAGGTCGGACGGCTGTTTGCGATCTCGAGCTCCAAAACTTCCAGCGCGCTCTGCACGCCAAATTTGGCGGCCGTGTCGGAGTGAAGGCGACGATCTATCAGTGCGGTTACATCTACCGGGACGGCGCACTTGTCGCAGCTCCCTGCCGTGGGCCCATCGTTTTTGAAACTCCGTAAACTGGCCCACAATCGTGTGGGTTTTTAGCACGATCCGCAGGCCGGTAGGCTCATTCAGCTGCCGGTCTGCTCAATTTCATCGCTCAATGAAGACCTGTCTCAATTTGAGAATCCGCCTTCATCTCGCTCATTATTGTTCGCCGCGCCACCGATAAGATTTCACGAGTCCTGTTGGAGACCGAACGTGCCGTGAAACCGCTGACCACGCTTCTTTTCTTTTGTGCTTTCCTCGTCTTCCAACCGGACGGTCTGGCTCAAAATCCTCTTGAAACGATCACAACTCCATCGGCCTGCGCCGCTCAGCTTCTCAGCGGTCGGGACTTCAAATGCGACTCGTCCACGTGGTACGGACGCGCACTCGAAAATGATCGACGACGCTGTCAAGAACTCGTGAACTCGAGCACATGTAAAGAGCTCGTGAGAATAGATCCCATTCTTGCCGACGGTCTCAGACAGTGCGACATCAAGGCCATTTGCTCTAATTCCACCGATGTCGTTGGCTTTTTTAAAGGCTGCGCGAGCGGCTTCACCTTGGGAACAGGCGAAGGCCTCGACAGCGTGAAAACCTGGTTCGAGAATGCCTCGAAACGCATTCAAGAAGGACACACCGCCTACGGAACATACGCCAATACCATTGAGTACAAGCGCGAACTCGTGCGCCCACTTCCAAGCTACAAAGACACAACCGATCGCGATCTTGAAAAGCGGTCCGCTGCCGCGCTTTTAGTTGAACGCCAAAACTATGATACCGCCGTCTCAAGGGCCGAACGTAGCGGGGCGAAGTCACTCTTTCTGTCGGAGCGAGCCGAACGAGCAGAGACGGAAGATCGACGACGGCTTCAAGCCGCTGAGTTGCCAATTCAAGAGACCGCGATTTTTGGAGCGGCCTACGAGGCTCTTCGAAAAAAAGGAATTGAGCTTTCGTGTCTCGACAGCAGAACTCGAGCCGAAATGATTTGCTGGGGTGCTGCCTACATTGTTGATCCCATCGCCGTAGCGACGCTCGCCCTAAGAAGTGGCCGCATCGCCAAAGTCACAATAGCGAAGCTGGAAGAGATTCACACCCGAGCGAGGCGCCATCCGGGAGAGTTGAAAGGTGGAGACACTCGCAACTTCGAAGCTCGTCCAGTCGATGTCAAAGAGGCTTATGGGGTGAAGATCGCCGATGACGTCATCAAAGGACTGCCACCTTCGATGAACGTTGCGCGCTATCGAAACGCTCTCAAAGAGGAGTTTCTTGTTTTTGAACGCACGGTAAAAATGCCCGACGGTTCAACCAAGGTCCTTGCTCGCGAATTGCCTTTTGACGGCCTCACTGGTGCCATCGATGCCAACCTTCCTGCCGGCCGGCAGTTCCTTGAAACAACTATTGCAGAAGCAAACGGCAAGGTCACTCTGGCCATGATTGATGTCGACAACCTCGGCTTTGTCTCGAAGAACTTCACCCACGGAAAAACCGGGACGCCTGCAGAGCTTAAACAAATTGCGCGTGCGGCTGGCGATGAATACTTAAAAGCAACCGCGAAAGTCATTGCCGATGTCTCAAGAGGCAAAGCACAATTTTTCCGAACTGGCGGCGATGAATTTGCACTCGTCATCAACGAAACCGATCCCGCGAAAGTCCAGAAGCTCCTCCAAGAGATCAACGAACGCGTGCGCAAAGACCCGAGCGTTCGTCGCGTCTTCACTGAAGAGTCAAAGGCGCGCGCCGCTGCGATAAAACATGAAGTCGGTGCTGGCAACACGATGAGCGAATCACAGGCGCAGTCCTATCGCTTGGGCTATGCCCCGTACTCACAACCGAATGTGAGCGTTGGAAGCGTTGTCGTCAACGGCGAAGATGTGCCTCACGCCTTTGAGATCGCAGAAAGGCAAGCCGCAAAACAAAAAATCGAAAACAAGACCGAATTCAAATCCGACACGACAAAGTATGGCGGCAGCAAACCCTCTCCAGATGCCAAGCCGAATCTGACTTATCTTGCTGATGCCCAACCATCTGCGATCGGCAGAGCCGGAAACCAAAATCGCGTTGGCACCAGCGTCAAAGACGCTCAGGGTTTTGTCGCTCAAGAACGCGTGAGGGAGAGATTCCGCGTCGGAGAAATAGCGATTGTTGAATACAAAGATGAACTCGGCAAACCCTTGCTCCAAATGGAGCGCTACTATACCGACGCTATTGGCGAGAGACACTTCGTCACCCACGAAGTTTTTGTCAACGAACGCACAGGGCTCATCGATGCCAGACATCCTCGCGGTCGCGAGATACTCAACACCTTTGTCGCGAGCACGAAAACCCCAAATCGCGGAGGCGTCTGGGTCAATCTGGAAAATCTCGGAGTCCTCAACTACGGCGCCGGAGGAACGATCAACGGCGACCGCGCACTCGCGGCCACAAGCGAAGCCATTAAGCGCGTCATTCGCGACGACAATCTCCCTATCAAGTGGCAAGGTTCAGAATTCTTTATCGGTGTCGAAAATGTCGCTCCCTCTGAGCTCAAATTTGTGACCGAACGGATTCAAACTGCACTTGCGAAGGATCCAAGCATCAAAAAAATCTACGATCAATACAC
>JAEUWE010000152.1 GCA_016791465.1 Pseudobdellovibrionaceae bacterium | reverse complement strand
TGCCGTTGGATTATTTGAGGCATTTAAGCGATCGACGACGCTGCTGCTGTCGTTGGGGCTTGGTTTTTTCGTCCTCAAGGAGCCGCTGACTCGCGCTAAGATTATCGCGGCAATTGGAATGGCTGTGGGAATCTTTCTTCTTGCTTGAGGTCCGCTTCGAGCTGGATGCTAGAGGGGATGAATTTATCCCTTCTGTTTTTTGCTGCTTCAGTTCTCTGTCTCGCGTGGGCCTTCTTTTTCGTTTACCGTGCTCGTCAGGCCCCCCAGGACAATTTGGAGTGGCGGGAGCTTCGCGGTAAAATCGAGGCCTTTGAAAACCTGGTGCGCGAGTTTCATCTCAGCGAAGCCCATGAGCGCGTGTCGCTATCGAAGGCGGTTCAATCGCTTTCGCAAGAGACAGGTGTGCTGACGCAGATTTTTCGTGGCGATCAAAAGTCGCAAGGCGACTTTGGCGAAATCGTACTGGAGACGATTTTGACATCGGCGGGGCTTCGCGCCGGTGAGGACTTTTCACTGCAGGAAACGGTTCAAGTCGGCGGCAGTGGTTTGCGGCCGGATGTGATCGTGCGCCTACCAGAGGGACGTCATCTGGTGATCGATGCGAAGGTGTCGATGAAGGCATGGGATGCGTATGTGCGCGCTGGGACTGACCTTGAGCGTGCGGAAGCCATTGAGGCGCATATCGCGGCTCTGCGCCGGCATATTCAGACGTTGGCCGAGCGCAAATACTCGACAGCCGAGAGCCTCAACACACCCGATTTTGTGTTTTTATTTACTCCAATTGAGGCCGCGTGGATTGAGACCGTGCGCTTTGAGCCTGGCATTCTTGATGAGTCTTGGGCGAAGCGGGTTGTCGTGGTTTCGCCAACGACCTTGTATGCTTCTTTGAAAACGGTTGCAGCACTTTGGACGCGTGAGCGGCAGAATCAGAACGCGCGAACGATTGCCCGTGAAGCTGGTGAACTGCATCAGCAGATCGGGAAGTTTTGGAGCGAGCTTGAAGGTATCGAGGCCGATCTACGCAAGAGTCTGGTTCGGGTCGAGGGGGCTCGCCGGCGGTCGGCTCATATCGTCGAACATGTTGAAAAACTGCGCGAGCTTGGCGCTGAAAGTCCAACTCGATTAACCGTGCGGGCGGGCGATCGCGCGCCTTTGAGTTAATGATACGCATGAGGAGAAACCATGGCTGATGAACTGCTGTATCCTGAAATCGAACCCTATCAGAAGGGTCACTTTCGCGTCTCCGAACTGCATGAGATTTACGTTGAGGAATGTGGCAATCCGGATGGGCAGCCCGTTCTGTTTCTCCACGGCGGGCCGGGCGCTGGATTCTCGGCGTTTCATCGTCGTATTTTTAATCCTGAACATTTCCGTATTATTCTTTTCGATCAGCGGGGTGCTGGTCAGTCGCGCCCGCATGCTGAGTTACGCGAGAATACGACGTGGGATCTCGTTGCCGACATTGAGAAGTTGCGACGTCACTTGGGCGTTGCGAAATGGATGGTGTTTGGTGGCAGCTGGGGCTCGACGCTCGCACTGGCCTATGCGGAAACGCATCCAACGAGTGTGAGCTCATTGATCTTGCGTGGGATTTTTCTTTGCCGAAAAGAAGAGATTGAATGGTTTTATCAGCGTGGGGCGCATTGGATTTTTCCCGATCTGTGGAAGCAGTATTTAGAGCCCATTCCTGTTGAGGAGCACGGTGATCTCGTGAAGGCCTTCTATAAGAGGCTGACGAGTGCGGATGAGGCGACACGCTTGGCTGCGGCGAAGGCGTGGAGCGGCTGGGAAGGGGGAACGGTTCATCTGATCCCAGATGAAAAGACCTTTTCGAAATTCACCGCGGACCAGATGGCCGTCGCGCTGGCGCGAATAGAATGTCACTACTTTACTCACGGCTGCTGGTTTGAGCGCGATGATCAGCTGCTCATTAACGTTGAGAAGATTCGGCATATCCCAGCGGTCATTGTTCATGGCCGCTACGATGTCGTGTGCCCTGTGAAAAACGCATTTGATCTGCATGCGGTCTGGCCAGAAGCCGAACTTAGAATCATAGCCGATGCCGGACACGCTGTTGACGAGCCCGGCATCTTAAAGGCATTGATTGAATCGGTTGAAAAGTACCGCGAGCGAATGCTCGCGTGATTGCGGCTTACGGATCGAAAGCGGGATCGAGCAGTTGTCCAGAAAGCGATTCGTAGGCTGACCATACAGAGCCGAAAGCTTGATCGTTCACGCGTTTCTGTGGCGCGATGTTGTTGGTCAAGAGATCCCAGTATTCTGTCACCTGAGTGCGCGTGCCGTTTGAAGTGTCGTTGACTTCAATCATGACGGCAAACTTCGAGCAGAGCTCGTTTCCGCAAATGCCTGAAACTTCATAGTTCATTGAGCCGGCCGTTGTAACGGCGGTATCGCCGTAAATGGGATTCACGTGTGGGAAGACGTCGCTTGTGAGTGCGCGGCCTCCGTGATTGAAGTCCACTTTGAGCGACCATTTCGGCGCCGCAAACTCGTCATCAGGTAAGAACACGGTCTGAACCTTCGAGATTGTAAGAGTACCGGCGACAGCGCCACCGGTATTGCCATCGCGAACGACGGCTGCGGTGCCATTGGCCGTTTCTTTTTTTTCATTTTTGGCGACTTCGAATTTGCCACTGCAGGCGACTGCAGCCGACATCGCAAAGGCATAGATCGCGACGATCTGAAGCCATTTCGGGGCATGAGCTTTTGGCGCACAGTGATTGATAATATTCGACATAGTCTGACCTCCACGATTTTCTCAAGAGATAGACATTTCAAAACTGAGACCAAATTTTCGACAGCTTGCCAATTCCGCACATGGGTTAAAGCTCAATGAAAACAGCTGTTTACATTTGCCAGCAAATGGTGACGAGGAGGTGCGGGGGCCGAAAATTGGCTTTTTTGAGCCTATCTCCGGCTCAATCGGGCCGAAATGATCGCGCTGGTGACGATCGTCAAAATGCCGATAGTGGCGAGTGCAGTGATCGTTTCATCAAAGAACACAAAACCAATGGCACTGGCGTAGATGATACCGAGGTAGTTGAGATTGGAGATGTTGGCCGCCGTATCGCTCTGATAGGCGCGGGTCATAAAGTATTGCGCGATCTGCGTGAAGAAGCCGATCACCAGCAAGAACGGCCACTCGACTCCTTGGGGCATAACGAAGTGAAAGGCGGTCCATGGCCAACGACAACGAAGCTCACCAGAGGGAGATAGAACATGACGACCAGCGCGGGATCTTCGTCTCTGAGGGCTCGAATGAGGTTATAGGCGATAGCCGAACAGCCAGCGCTCGCGACGCCAAGGCCGAGATCCAAGGGCGCAATTCTCGTATCAAAACCTTTCACGAGAATAACGCCAACAAAGCTTATGGCGAAGCAGAACCACTGGCCGAGTCTTGCTGGCTCTCTTAAGAAAAAGGACGCCAGAATGACGGTTAGTATGGGGTGCAGATACTGAACGGTGACGGCAGTCGCAAGCGGCATCGTTTGAATGGTGTGAAAATAGAGAAGGAGAGCCGCCGTACCGGCGACGCCGCGGAAGACGAGCATCGGCCGATTCTGGCCCCAAGGCGAGATTCCGACTTTCCTCAGCGCAAGCCAGGTGAGAACAAGCGAAATGATGGCGCGGGCGACGACGATTTCATGGGCCGGAATACGAGGGATGGCTTTCACTGCTGCATGGACAATGGCAAAGCAAAGTCCTGAAATCATCATGTAAAGAATGGCCCGAGGGGGAGCTTTGATCGTCACGAGGCGACTTTGACTGAAGGCGCCCTAAGATTCAAGCCGATCAGTTTGAGTCTTGTAGTTTTTCGGTCCAAAGCTGCGCCAGAGTTCGGCGCTCTGACGGTTGGCCCGGTCGACCGAAGAGATTTTCCGCGTAGGCGAGGTTCGAAATCGAATTGCTCTTCGAACGACCACCGGTCGTTGCGCCAAAGAACTGTTTTTCATCTTTGCGGCTGAGCCATCGGCGAAGATAGAAGAGACGGAGATCTTCCCATGAGTGTGGATTGAGGCTTGTTCCATTCTTAGCATTGAATCTCTCGAGGTCTGTCTTGGCTTTCAAAGCCCAGGCCGCTCCACCATTGTAACCGGATGCGACTAGGCGCCAGAGGTCAGTTTCACTGAGCTGCTTGTCATCAAAAGTCTTGGGTGGATTCTGTGTCAGGTAGGTCTTGTTGATCTTGATGATGCGAATTGCCTCATCCAAATTGACAATGGGGTTCTCCAGGCAGCGCGGTGCCTTCGAAAGCTTATAGGCCGAGCCAACGGCACGGATCTGACGTTTTTGCTCAGCTGTGCAGCGAGGGAACTTGGCCGAGTCGGAGTTGATTTGAAAGAGTCCAACGGACTGCGTTCGATCCGTTTCTGAGTTGAGAACAAAGCACTTTCCCGACGACTCCTGGGTCATCAGTGCGAGAAGAATCTCAGCCGGAACGCCTGATGCTTCCGCTCGATTTTTGATGAGGGTGGTGAGCTCGCTTGCTTGGAAGCCGCAGCTTGATTGCACATTCTGCTCAAGATGGTCGAGATCATTTGTGGTGCGGTTAAAGACCTGTCGGCTGCGTTTTTCTGCAACCGTCAACGCTTTGCCAAGGTGAACCACGAGATTTTGAACCGCGTCAGTTTTGTCGGTGGGGTTTGAACAAGCCCCGTTTGCACAAGGAGTTGAGGCTTCCATCTCGACTTGGGGGTCTGAGGTTTTTGCGTCGTCGGTGACCTTTGGCTGAGTGACCGCCTTGGCTATCGGCTCGCGAGCGAGTGGGGCGTCGGCCGACACCACCATTGCGTTTCCGCGACGAGCCAAGTGGCTGAGAGCGATGTACGGCGTTCCGTCATCGGCGCGTTGAGAGAGAGTGGATCCGGCGGCTGGTGAGACGATACGAATAGGGAAAAAGAAGTCATGTTTTTCGCCATCGAACTCGAAGAGCCCCGGTTGTGGAGACTTGGCCGACGCTTTGCCGGCTTTGCGCAGCCAGTTGTTGAGTGTGAGTTCAATATCGGCGCGACCATTTCGTTTAACGACAAACTCATCTGGAATTTCGACGATGCTTCCTGCTTTAAGGAGCCCCACTCTCTCCATCTGTGAATCGAGGAGCTCGCGCATCTTAATCGATTGTTTGATCTGGATCTGAACCGCTTCCGCAACTGACGCAAGACCGGCCTGTAGCACACTGCTGACGAGCATGGCGGTGATGGCAGTGTGTCGAAGCGGTCGGGCGAACATTGAGGGCTCCTCGCTCCTGTCTCAAGATGAGACGAGTGCATATTCATCTTCTTGGCGAACATCGGCACCGGGCCGGCTCGCAGTTCACAAGTGTCGTTCACAATCCATACCATCCGATCAGGCTCTGTTTGGCGGGCCGGCCTATGACCTGACAAGCAACTCGACACCTGTAAAGGATTCGGTCACGATAGCAGAATGAAGAAAAGTGTTTTTGTATCGTTCGTATTGGTGGCCTTGGGTCTATTCGCGCACTCTGTGGAGGCGCGGTTGCCTAAGGATAGCGATCTCTCGACATTGATTGAGGATGAGCAATCAGAGTACGAGATTGCTTCGGACGGAACATACTCGTATGTCTTTTCGACGCGCATCGCGATTTTGACTGAAGCCGGTCGTGAGTCGGAGGCGGTGAAGACGATTCAGTTCAACGCGCGGGCATCAACACTTGAGATCATCGATGCGCGGACGATTTTGCCCGATCGTGAAATCCCGGTTGCAAAATCGAACATTGAAATTAAGGAAGTCGGTGATTCTAAAGTCTTTGATGCGATGAAGCAGGCGATCATTTCATTTCCATCGGTCGAAGTCGGCAGCAAGATTTTCTATAAGTTTCGAATGAAGGTCACAGAGGTTCCGATTCCAGATTTTTTCTCAGCTGGATTTGGTGTGGCGCTTGGCAATATTGATAGTTTTCGGTTTCACCTGCGCTCTCGAATACCATTGAAGATTCACGTCAATGACTCGGAGCGACTCTTTGAGATTTCTCAAAAAGAAGAGCGTGGAGTTTCGGTTGTCGAAGTGAAAAATCGGCATAAGGTTCGCTATGGTGTTGTCCAGGAGGATTCGCCCTTTGTTGAAGCCGATCGGTTACCAGCGATTTTCATTTCGACTCGAGAGGCTGGGCAGTGGAAGGATTTTGCAAAAGAAGTCCTGGGCTATCAAGAGCGAGAGTTGGCTAAAGATCTTCCGCCGGTCATGAAGGCGATCGCTGAAAAAGTGAAGGCTTTGCCGACGGAGCGTCGGATGGCAACAGTGGCGGCGTTGGTGGCGGAGCGGTTTCGCTATTTTGGCGATTGGCGTCGGCGGGCGGGAGGGCACCTGCCGCGCTCGCTGGCTGAAATTGCGGAGACCGGATATGGCGACTGTAAAGACATGAGCCTTACGGTTGTCGCCATTGCGAGAGCGATAGGATTGAAGGCCGATCTGGCGTGGGTCTGGCGCGGCGAAGTGCCTCCGGGGCCGAAGAGTTACATCTTGCCGAGTGAGGCGAGTTTCAATCATGCAATCGCGCGAGTCGAAGACGGAGACCGCGTGTTTTGGGTGGATGCGACAAATCCAGTTGCTATGCCAGATGGGAAAGTTTTGGCGGACATAGCGGATCGACAGGCATTCGTGCTTTCAAAATCGGGTTCGCGACTTGAGCGGACGCCGGAGCTTAAAGTTACCGATTCGGTGATCGATGTGGCGATGGATATTCGCTTTCTTGATTCGGGCTCGGTTGCGATGGACGGTCATTTTATTCAGCGCGGTCGCGCTGCGACCCGGGGCGAGTGGGCGCTGCTATCGATGCCTCTCGAGCATGTGGAGTATGAGATGGCTCGTTGGCTTGCGCGCAATGAAAAGCTGGATTCATTTAAAGTGACTCTTCCCACCGAACGCACGCGGATTGTGCGCGATCTGGATATGAAAGCTCATGTCGAGATTGAAGGTATTGGGCTGCGCACGACGGCCGGACTGGGCTTTCCTCTTTTTAGAAACGACACCATCGATCTTTTGATGATCGATGGCAAAGATCGCTTCAGCGACCTTTGGTTGGGTGCGCCCGGTCGATATCGAGAGTCGTATACAATTAAGAACGCGAAGATGGTTGGACGTGAAAATCTGAACTGTAGTCTAAAGAATGAGTTTGTTGAGCTTCGGCGAGAAATTCGAAACCGACAGACGGGTGTGAGTATTGAAACAGCCATCGATGTGTTGGCATCGGTTGTTCCAAGTAAAAAAATAGAAAGCGCTGAGTTTCAGCGCTTTCAAAGGCAAGTTCGCAATTGCTTCAACCGTTCGGCGGTTATTCTTTCAGTTTCGAAAGCGAAGAAATAGAGTTCAGACATCCTGAAAGAGCTTGGCTTTTGCGATCGCGAAAGACCTCCTTGCAGGTGCGATCGGGTGATAGCGCAGAGGAGATGTTCATGTTTTTGAAGAACATGATGCTGCCAGCAGCGAGACAGCCTAAGAAGTCGCGATCTTCATAGCGCACTTGGTTCACGCCGCAGCCGTCGAAAATGGAAACGGGCTTCGAGCTTTGAATCGAATCCATCAGGGCGGCGCCGACCAGGCAGGCTCCGCGTTCGTGATCGTTGGCGGGATCGGATACCACGGCGTCGCAGCGACTCCGCACTTCGTCAAGAGTCTGCGCGCGCTCGAGAAGTGAAGACTTAATCGCGCGTGCATTCAGGCATGAGCGATACCCGAGGTGAAAACGAAGATGGTCAAAGTACTTTTCGCAGAGTGCCCGATGAGACGGTGCAATATTGGCCATCTCGCTTGTGGCCTTGGCCTCGCCAGTGAAGATCTTTGACTCATGCGCAAGGCTCACGCCAACCGTGCAGGGACCATAGAAGGAGCGTTCGTGGGTCACGGTGGTGCAGAGGTCAAAGCGAGGATTTTTGCCGGTGAGAGTTGGCACAAAGATGCCGATGAGACAGCTCTCGAGCAAATAAGAGTCGAGTTCGGTGCGCATGGGGTAGACTTCAGAACAGAGCTGAAAGGCTTTGAGAAACTCCGGCGTGGATGACGACTTTTTTGCGACCTCGCGAGCCACTCTCGTGCCAATCAGGCAGGCGAAAGTTTCGCCTGGTTCTTCGCCATACTGGAGGCGACACGCGGTCTCCGCAACGGCAGGCACTTTGTCGAAGTAGTTATCGGTAAACGTGCCGCCAAGATAGCAAGCGCGGCGAATACCGGCCTGGATTTTGCCCCGATAGAGGACGTCGCATTGTTTTTTGTGCTCGTCAAACCACGACGCCGGATTCTTGGTGGGCGCGGTTTCGGCAGTGGTGTTTTGGGGCGTGAGCATCTGGATGAGAAGAAGAACAAGGACGAGTCGTTTCATGCCTCTCAGTCTGAGTGATCGGCACGAAAAGTCAATTTTCCGTTGAAGCTGGAGGTCTCGATGCCAGACCGGCGTCGGCACGGAGGATTGCACGAATTGTCGAATCGATCGGGGTCGTGGTGGTGGCCTCGCGCTCTGCGCTCGCAGGCTTGCGCTCAAGCGCAGTGTTGAGATCCGCGAGCTTTGCATCTTCAAGCAGGCCTGAGCCGTAGAGCTTGGTGTACCAGAAGTAATTGCGCAAGATCGATGCGACGTAGTCTCGTGTCTCGCGATACGGGATCAAATCAAGAAAAAGGATTTTATTGTCGGTGGGATAGCGTTTTTTCCACTCGTCGACTTTGCCAAAGCCGGCGTTATACGCGGCAAGTGTCAGTTCGACGTCGCCGTTGTATTGGCTCAAACGCTTGCGCAGGTATTGTGTTCCGAGAGCGATATTGGTCAGTGGATCAAAGAGTCTGGCAGTGCGAACGGCGCTGAGCGTACGTGCCGTGGCGGGCATGAGTTGCATCAGTCCGCGTGCGCCCACGCGGGAGCGGGCGTTCGAGTTGAAGGCACTTTCTTGTCGAATGAGGGCGGTAACCAGCAGCGGATCGAGTTGTTCGGCTTTGGATTTGATGAATTCAAAGTATCGCATTGGAAAATACAAGCGCATGGTTTCGGCGGATACCATGCGTGGTGAATCCTGAAAGAGTTTTGAGAGAACTTTGAACTTGATGAGCGGTTGCTTTTCGCGATGCATGATCGCCGCAAGATACAGTCGCACTTCGGGTTCGGCTTGGCTGAAGAGCGCGATATTTTTGTCGATGAGTTCGGCGGCAAGATCGGGAGATTTATTTTGAATCAGTGCTTCGACGGCACGAATCGGAGTGTTGATATCTTCACGAATCAGAGATCGAAATGCGATTGGCGCCGCTGTTTCTCTGAGAACCCAGTTGATGGCGCGCGGACTTTGGCCGTTGGCGGCCAGGTTGTGGAAGGTCATCGGATGTTCAAACAAAAGCGCTTCGCGCGCGCTACGGCTTTCTTCTGTACGTCCTGTCACCTCGGCGCAGTAAGCATGCCAGTACTTGGCGCGGGAGTGGAATTGATTTGCCTCTGCGTTTTTCTCCACCTTTGTCATAAGGGCAGGTACGCGATCACACTGATTCTGCCAAATATCGAGTAGGGCGAGGCGATAAGCGGCCTTTGCGCTGGCAAAGTCAGTACCACATTCTGACGAGTAGCTATAAAGTGCCCGCGCTGTTTCAATCGCATCGGCCTCAGGAAAATGCACTTCGAGTTGGTAGGCGATCGCTGTTGCCGCTTTCACGCCGACGCAGTCGCGCTTTCCGGCAAGTGAGCGGCCAATGTGGATGAGATCAGTTTTGGACTGAATCCGGCCGACGCTACCGACGACACTTTGATAGGGAATCTCGAGTGCGGCATCCCAGTTTTCACTCAGCAGTGCTTCAGTGAGTTGCGCGCGTTCATCCTTTGAAAGGGACGGACTTGTTGTTTCGGTCTTATCTGCGGTCCTTGTCACTTCATAGGCACAGAAAAAGCGGGCCGTTTCGGAGTCTGGATGAGTGCAGAACTCAGGGGCGCTTCCGCCTCGACGTGCCGACGATCGTTTCCCGCTCGGCTTTCGGCGATGGTTTACATACTGATCGACTGTTTTTAAAACAGCAGCGATCTCGTCGCCGTTCTCTTTGGCCTCGAGATCAATACCAAGCATGAGTTTGCTACTGGTTGCGTTGTCGCCGGTGACGTCGGCGAGCGGGCGAGGGACTGCCAGCTGCACGGCCGAGCTGAGAGGAGAGGACTTGGCTTCAATGACCACGCGCGGACGAGCCTGGGCGGCGTCGCTTGGGGTGGCCGTAAAGAGAGCAAGGCTGAATAAGAAAAAACGCGACCGCATAGCTTTTAGTGTCCATGGAAAACATTGAATCGTCACGGGATGCTTGACCGAATTTCGTCCCTCAGGCAGACCCGTCTCGCTATGTCTTCAACATCACCTGTAAAGTCTGAACAATTCGAACTCGCCATTTGGCGCCTGAAAGCTGGACTAGAGAAAAAGTTCTCGAAGGGGCATCCGTGGGTCTTCTCAAGCGACCTCGACCAAAGTCCAAAGGGCGTTGCGCCCGGCGCTTTTGTTGAGTTGAGAAGTTCCACCGATCAGTTTCTTGCTTTCGGCTATGGCAATCCGACAACGCTGATCGCGTTTCGCACTCTCGCGCGTATTCCGGTGGGGCGAGACGCTCGACAGTTGATCGGGTTTCTTTCGGGTGTCCTTGAGCAGGCGGCCCGTCTCCGTCACAGCGTCGGCATCGATCGCTTGAGTCATCGCCTGATCTTCGGAGAGGCTGATGGGCTTCCGGGCCTTGTTATTGATCGCTATATCGGAAAGTCTCCTGACGGTACGCGCGGCCAGGTCTTTGTCGTTCAGTCGTCGACAGCGGGCGCGGATCAGCTTCTGCCATTCCTGCTTTCAAGTCTTCTCGGTTTCGCCTCCGGTGATTTGGCATTCTCGGGAGAAGGCCGCGCTTTGCCAACGGCGATCGTGGTGACACAGGATTCTTCGGCACGGGGGATTGAGGGGATCAAAAAAGAACCGCGTCGCGTGGTGCAAAGCTGGCCAGGCTTTGAGCCGAGTTCATTCCAAATTGAAGTGCAGAGTGTCGCCGGTGTCGCTCCTTATTGGGTGAACTTCGTCGATGGGCAAAAAACCGGTTTCTTCTTGGATCAGCGTCTGAATGTACGATTGGCTTGGCCGCTCTTTGAACGCGCCATTGCGCTCGCTGTGAACCAAGGCCGTCGGTTGAAGATGCTGGATCTTTTCTGCTATGTCGGGCAGTGGTCCGTGCAGGCCTCGCTGGCCGCGAAAGTGCAGAATGGCGCAATCGATGTCGACTTGGCTGATGCTTCAGCTGCAGCACTGGCTCTGGCTTCAAGAAATGTTGAAGAAGTCGGTGGCACCGCGGTTGCGCGCAAAATGGATGTCGTTCAAGACATCGGCAAGCTTCCCGTTGGTCAGTACGACATTGTGATCTGCGATCCGCCAGCTTTTGCGAAGAAGAAGAAGGATTTACCGACGGGGCTAGCAGCCTACCAAAAGTTGAATCGTGAGGCGATCCGCAGGGTGCGACCGGGTGGAGTGTTCGTGACGTGTTCATGCTCGGGACTTGTGACCGATGACGATTTCGAGTCGATGATCGCCCACGCTGTGCGCGCTTCTGGGCGGGACGTGCGCTGGATCGTGAGGGGCGGACATGGGGAAGATCACCCATCGATTTCTGAGTTCCCCCAGGGGCGTTATTTGAAGGGATGGATAGGAGTGGTGCAGTGAAGTCTACGGTCGGTTCAGTGGTGGCGATCAGTTTCGGATTGGCGATTTCAGCTTATGCATCGATGAGTCGATTGAGCATCGAGCGAGAGTCGTTTGAAGGTGGTGTGCGAGGGCCCAGTGACGAGACAGCGCGCTATGTGACAGTTGATCTTCCTTACGATCCATTTCGTCGTCTCACGGAATCGCTTGAGACCCTAGAGGGAATTAAGCTGAAAACTCGGGGCGAAGCTCATATCACATTGATTACGCCGCCTGAGTTTGACGTCCTTTCTAAACATCTGGCGGAGAGCGAAATTCGCCATGCCTTTGATGCTGTGGCACTGCGCCCGGCCGAGCCGATTTGTGTGGGTCGCGGGCATGTTGGCGCCGCCAAGACTTATTATGTCGTGGTGAAGCTTGCTTCGGCTCTCAAAGTTCGTGAGCTCTTGGCGAAAAAGTTTAAGGCTCGCGGTGGCGATCTGGCTCAGTTCAAGGCCGCCGTCTTTTATCCGCATGTGACACTTGGCTTTACCGATCGCGATCTGCACATCCAGGACGGCGTCGTGAAAGACGCGAAGTCGTGCGTGCATCGCTTTGCCCCTTAGGGCAAAAAAAAAGAGCTGCAAATCCGCAGCTCTTTTTTAAGTGATTTGAGTCGTGCGCGGCTTACTTGCCGTAAACAACGCCGTTCAACTCAACCCAGCCGTCGGGACGACGACCTTTTGGGTCGTGATGCAACCAGTGGATCAGTCCACCGCTGCGATCCCAGATATATTGGCCGCCCATCGAAACAGTGTCTCCGACTTTCAGCGGAATGCGCTCGCCCATATCCGAGTTGTAAACGGAGAGAAGGGTGCGGCCATTGGCGAGCGACACCACCCATTTCTGGTGCGGACGGCCCTGGGTATCGTCAGGCAAAATCTTTGAGACAACGGCGTCATGAACTTCGAGGTAGTTGACCCCTTTGCCGCGTTGTTGGGCATTGGCAACGTCGCGCTGGCCTTCGGGAACGCTCATATCGCCCGCGGCCGTGTCGCGCCCTGCTCGGAACTCAGCGCGCGCAGCGTAGGTTTGCTCGAGAACCGACTGGTCGGCCGTATTTTCGGCTGTCGCCTCGCAGGCGAACGAATTGAGTCCAAAGCCCAAAACACAAAGAACGGATAGTGCCAATCTTTTCACAAAGCCCCCCTCGGAAAAATGACCTTTGCCTTCGGGTTAGCGAAGCTGCTGCGGTTTGGCAAGGCGCAAATCCTTGTTTGTTGAGCTCTCTCGAGAGAAGCTCGTAGGGTATGAAAAACACAAAGAAAACCTCACGAAAATCCGACTTGAAAAAGGTCCCTAAGCGGTCGACTTCGACCAAAACTGCTCCGATTCGAAAGACTTCTGATGTAACAGATCGGCATCTGGGCGCCGTAAACTATGAGCCCAGCGGGTGGGTTCGAAAGCTCCTGCCTGCGGGGGCGCGCGAGCTCAAGCAGAAGAACAGTGTTCTCGTCTTTTTTGTGACCGAGGCACAGCCAAAGAAGGCATTGAATTCGATCAAAAAGCTGGTCGGTGCGGGGCTACCGCGCTTTCAGGAGGCGTCGGTTCTTCAGTGGTTGGAGCGTCGGGCGGCCGATGCGTTGACGATACCGATGGCGTCAGGGCCCTTGGTGCTCGTGGCGTTTCCCGAAGTAAAGTCCGGGGGGCATTCACCAGATCCTCTCGAAAAATCGACCTATGCCCGCGCTCGTGATGCCGCCGGAGCGGCCTACACAGCTTATAAAAGTGGCGAGGCCGACAAAATCGTGATCGATTTTGGCGGATCTTCGCGCGATGAAATTTCGGGCTTTTTGACCGGACTTGAGATCGCGAGCTACGGCTTTGCGGAGACGATGGGCTACAAGGCGCCAGGCAAGAAAAAGCCGGCGCTGTTCGCAAGATCGTCGGCGGAGTCGACTCGCGACGTGTTGAAGGTGCTTGCGGCAGACGCGAGCCGTCTGGGGGCAGCGGTCAATCTCGCTCGACATTTGACGAACCTGCCCGGGGGAACGCTGACGCCGACGGTTTATGCTGAGTACGCGCGTGAGCTTTTCCGCGGGCAAGATCATGTCCGCGTCGATGTTTGGGATGAATCGCGACTGCGTGCTGAGGGATGTGGATTGCATCTCGCTGTTGGGAGCGCGGCCGAAGAGCCGCCGAGGCTTGTCCATATTTCCTATCGGCCGTCGGAGCGTGGAGCAGAACGTCGTCCAGTTGCACTTGTCGGTAAAGGCATCACCTTTGACTCGGGCGGCTTGGACTTAAAGCCGAGTTCAGGAATGCGTTTGATGAAAAAGGACATGGGCGGGTCGGCCGCTGCACTTGCCATCGCGTGGTGGGCTGTCGATGCTGGCCTTCCGCTCGCACTGGATGTGTATTTGGCCTTGGCCGAAAATGCGGTCTCGAGCCGTTCGTTTAGGCCCGGTGATATTGTGAAGGCTCGAAACGGCCTCGCCATTGAGATTCACAACACCGATGCTGAGGGACGTTTGGTTTTGGCGGACGCGATGGACGTTGCGGTTTCGGCCAAGGACGAAGATCGCCCGGCGTGTTTGATTGATCTTGCGACGTTGACCGGCGCTATTAAAGTCGGCCTTGGTGCTGATATCGCCGGTCTCTTCACGACAAGCGATGATTTGGGGCGGGAGATTTACGACGCCGGTGTAAAGCGCGGCGATCTCTCTTGGAGAATGCCGCTATTCCAACCCTACAAGTCAGCCCTGCGCTCGCCGTTTGCCGACTATGTCAACGCTGGCGATGGTTTTGGCGGCGCCATTACGGCGGCGCTCTTCCTTCAGCTCTTCGCAAAGGACGTTCCTTGGGCACACCTCGATATCTACGCATGGAAAGACTCGGCCGCAGGCGCATGGCTTGAAGGCGGCGGCAGCGGACAGGGTGTTTTGGCGCTGTCTGAAGTTTTGGGGCGCTTGGTGTCGGGAAAGTGGGCGGAGGGGTGAAGCGGTTTTCTCTACCGCGCGAGCAGCTTGAACTTTCGTTTGCACGAAGTTCAGGAGCGGGCGGGCAGAACGTGAATAAGGTGAACTCCAAAGTCGAGGCCCGCTGGGACGCGGTGTCTTCTGGGCTGCTTCCGGACGATGTTCTTCGGCGCTTGATGAGTCGCTACAGCAATCGTCTTGATGCCGATGGCCTTTTGATTGTCACAAGCGAGCGGCATCGCGATCGCGAGCGCAATATCGCAGACTGTATCGAAAAGCTTGAGGAGTGGGTCGAGAGCGTTTGGGAAAAACCAAAGCCGCGAATTAAAACCAAGCCGACCAAGGGCTCCAAGCGCCGCCGTGTCGAGGGCAAGCGGCGCGATAGCGATAAGAAGCGTGAGCGAACAAAGGTAACGGTCGAGGACTGGGATTAGGCTGCGATTTGATTGGGCGATGTTTTCATCGCAAGGCGATCGCGGGCCCAGTTTTCAAGTCTTATTTGTCCATCTTCAATTGAGACCATCGGCGTTCCCATAAGCCAGCTTCCGCTATTAAAATAGCGTGCACCGTTAGGGAGTTTCACTTCGCCGGCGTGGTGTGTGTGACCAAAAACGACGGAGTCAAATCCGCGCGAGGTGAGTTCCATCGCGGCATCAAAGAAAGCAGGGTGTTCGCCGGGAATTCCGCGCTGGCTGCCGTCAGCCGATTTTTTCCAGAAAAGTTTCGACTTCAGCTTCTCGAAAGCGATCCAGGCTTTATACAGACTTGGATTGAGCTGTAGCGCAAGGCCGGCTGCCCAGGTGAGAAACTCATAGAGTTCGGGATTGTTTACAAACGCCGGATCATAGAGATGGCCGTGCTCGATTCGAATGCGGCTCGATCCTGAAGTGACATTCAGAAACGGCGCCATCTTAAAGCCACCCCAGTCGTTGAGAAAGTTCTCAAGCGCGATGTCGTGGTTGCCAATGACGTAGTAAACGTTGCGGCCGTGCGCCGTGAAGCTTTTGAGTGCATGAAACACTTCGGGGACGTCACGGGCAATTCGTGTAAACGAAACTTGGGCAATTTCAAAGCCGTCGCCATTGATGACGATGTCGTACCCATTTTTCGCCGACCAGCGCAAGAAGTCGACCGTTGGGCGCTTGGCTTGCGAGAATGGATTGCCAAGGTGTAGATCCGAGACGACCAGCAGTTTGTCGGAGCGAATATCGGTGATCATTTTTTGTCGTTACCCGACGCCGAGAACTCGGCGCCACTCATGATCGCTTTTAAACTCTCGATTGAAGTTTCACCGCGCGACATGGCCTTCATCAGCGATTCGTTGGTGACGCGAATGCGGCGCGAGAGCGATTGCATGATTTCAAACGCAAAAGTGGGATCGCGACGGATTTTGAGAAGGAAGCCGCCCGGTTGAATTGCCAGAAGCCTAACTCGGCCGAGTGCGCGAGCGGAGGCACTGCGGGGAAGGGACTCAAGAAGAGACATTTCCCCTAGAATTTCGCCTCGTTCAAGCGTGGCGAGCTTCACTTCGCCACGCGGTGTGGGCTTAAAGATCTCCACTGTGCCTTCGATGACGACGAACATTTCGCGGCTGTCTTCGCCTTCGGCAAAGACAAGATCGCCAGCTTCGAAAGTTCGCACCATTTCAGACGCGAACTTTTCGGGCGCAATATTTTGCAGTGTCGACGATTGCTCGTAGAGGTGCTGCTTCAATTCGGACTTCAGATTCTGTTTTAAGGCTGACATCGATCATTTGATCGGTGTTTTGCTGTCTAAACTGGAGCGACGGAGCGCTTGATCCAATCCTCAGTCGGGCCTTGAAAGCGAATGCGCGAGCTGATGCGATCAAGGTGTCGGCTGTAGACCGGATCATAGTAGTGCTCAAGCAAAGCCTCGACCCAAGGCCAGTGCTCAGCGAAAGCTCCGGAGGCTTCAAATCGAAACGAGGCTTCATTGAGCATATCGAGAATCTCGCGATGGCGTGCGCCACCGAGGCGCAGCTGAATGCGATCGAGTGCCGCCGTAATTTGTGGTTGCACGTCAGTCTGCCACCGGAGTGATGGTGTTTCATCGACAAGTCCGAAAGTGTCTGTGAGATATTCACGTGTTAAACGTCTGGCCCGTTCGGCCCGTGGTCTTTCGATGACGTCGACCGGCGCGTTGCTCATCGCTTGAAAGAGTGAGCCGGGAACTGTGAGTTTGCCAATCGCTCGCGACTCATCTTCGATCCAAATGGTTTCATTTTCGGTTCGGAGCCGAAGTTTGAGCCAGTCGATGCTCACCTGGTTTTCAAAGTTAATAGGTGTAGGCTGTGGTGTCGGCATCAATCCAAAACTGCTGCCGCGATGGTGCGCTCGAAGTTCAAGATCGACAAACTGGATATGCTGTTTCTCGGCGAGTGCCCGAAGAGTCTCTGTTTTGCCAGCTCCTGTAAAGCCAGATAAAATCGCAATCGGCGAGGATTCGGCTCGAGCCGTCAGGGTCTGGCTCAAGAGAGCGCGAATGCGCTTAAATCCGCCGCGAACAATGGGAACCGTAAGGCCGAGCGCACTCAACTCTTTTTGTACAAGCTGAGAGCGCATTCCGCCGCGAAAGCAAAAGACCACGCTATCGGGATGAGATTTGATGAATGAGCTCCACGCCGCAAGACGGCGCTCTTTTGTTTCGCCACGAATCAGTTCATGGCCAAGATTGACGGCGTACTCGCTGCCTTGCTGTTTGTAGGTGGTGCCAATCGCGGCACGCTGTTCGTTGTCGAGAAGGGGAAGATTGATTGCCGTCGGGATTGAGCCTTGTTCGAATTCGATCGGCGCGCGGACATCAATGAACGGTCTTTCATTTTTGAGAGCGTCGAGAATT
>JAEUWE010000119.1 GCA_016791465.1 Pseudobdellovibrionaceae bacterium | reverse complement strand
GGAGAGTACTCAGTACTCTTCCCGCAGCGAGGACATTTCACAATTCGGGCAATCGAATTCATGCCCGACATTCTGCCGATGAATTAGTAACGAGTCAAAGTTCCGCGGGCGAATTCAACGCCGTTGTATTCAACAACCACTCCGAACGAGTTTGCCGATGCCGGTAAACCGTTCTCAACAACCAGACGGATGCCGCCGGCTTGATTTGTTCCAGCGATAAATCCGAGATTGTTGTTATAGGCATTTAAGGTCACGTTGCCTTCCATCCGCAAAACACGGCCACCAGTGGTCAAGTTGGAATTGGGAATGTTAGGACTTGAGCTCCCAGCGCCAATCACGATGTAGGCTTGGTTGGCACTTGTTGTTGAAACCTGGAAGTCCAGGTACCCGCGCTCCGAGTAGTTCTTGCACGATGCATTTCCAAGATTCCCGCCCACCAGATAAGGGTCGCAGAGGCGGGCAGTTTGAAGTGCCAGCGCAAACTGATCCCGACTTGTGATCGAAAGCGAAGTATAAAACTTTGTTCCAGCTGTCGTCGGGTTCGAAACTGTACCCGGCACGCAAAGGCCTTGCTGTGGAACCCAGCCGTAGCCCGACTGGCAACTCTGTTGGTTCAAGCAACCGTACTGACTGTTATAGACCTGGCCAACTTGGCAGGTGGCCGCAGGCGTAACGACGGCCGCGGCAGGGGCGCCACCATTGTTATTGTCGGCGCATCCGATCAGGAGCGTCGAAGTGGCGACGAGAGTCGCGACGCCTGAGAACATCGCAGTCATCCATTTTAAGTTCATGCGTTTCATCATCCACCTCATTCCGGAGAGAGAGTCTTCCGGTTTACAAACCACTGGTTCTTCACTGTTTGTGCCAGTGCATTTGTAGGCGAGGCTGCTGTTTATTCGCATTACAGGTGAATTGTACAAAAGATGCGGCCCAAAAAAGGCACCGCTGTGCCAGCGGCCGGCAAGAGCCCGGCCGGGCAATTTGAATCACAAACTTCGCAAAATCGACCAGCGGGTCGTCAAGAGGCAGCTTAGAACGCCTCGAATTCTCCAAAAATATGAATCAATGCGAAACGTCGTTCGCAACCGAAAAAGCGCAGTTCGTGAAGATGTGTCTTATTTTGAGACTCTTGGCCCTGGGCCTAAGCCAAGGACGCTGATGCACCGATAAAACTTTGGTGGAGGCCTCATGGTTCTGAATCGGGCGAAGGTTCGGCATTTTCTGTCGCTGCTCGCGACTCTTGCGGTTGCGACAGTGCCTTCTGTGATAATGGCTCAGGAATTCGTTCCTGGAGAGGTCATTATCAAGTTGAAGGGAAGTGGCAAAACAATGAAGGCGCAGGCCTTTATCGGGAAGGCTGTTTCAGAAAAGGCAATGACGCTAAAGGGGTCTTATTCGGGCCTCAACATGCACCACTTCAAACTTGGAAGTGGCCAGGATTTAGAGGCCACACTTCGCGATCTTCGCAATGATCCCGATGTTGAGTATGCAGAGCCAAACTATATTTTAAAGGCACCGGGGCAGGTCGGCCAAGAGGAAGTGATGTCGATGAGCGACGTTCGAGCTCAGGCTGCAGTCGCGGCAAGCTCGACAGTTGGTGCATTGGCTCAAACAAACGCGCCAATTCAGTTACAGAACGCATGGGCGCAGATGAGTTCGTCCGTGTCACCAGTTGTCGTCGCGATTATCGACACTGGTGTCGACATGAATCACGAAGTGTTTGTCGATTCGGGTGCAATCTGGACAAACCCAAATGAGATTGCAGGCAATGGGATCGATGATGATGCCAACGGTTACATAGACGATGTTCACGGTTGGAACTTTGCGGCGAACAACAACTCGCCAATGGATGATGATAACCACGGAACGCACGTTGCCGGTATTGTTCTCGGCACGACGCAAGATATTGCTGCCTATCCGATGCAGCCAGCGGCCATTCGAATTATGCCGCTCAAGTTTCTCGATTCCAGCGGAATGGGAACAACATCAGACGCGGTGAAGGCCATCTACTATGCCGTCAACAATGGCGCGAAGGTTCTCAACAACTCATGGGGCGGTGGCGGTTATTCGAACTCACTTCTCGATGCCATCGCGTTTGCTTACTCGCGACGCGTGGTTTTTGTTGCGGCGGCAGGTAACTCCAGCTCTAACAATGACGTAACACCTACCTATCCAGCAAATTACTCCGTTCCCGGCGTTATCTCGGTGGCTTCGACGACTGATGCTGACGGACTTTCATCGTTTTCAAATTTTGGCGTGTCGACAGTGCATGTTGGATCGCCTGGTTCGAGTATTTGGAGCTCACTCCCGAATAACTTCTATGGTCGCGCCTCGGGAACTTCGATGGCGACACCATTTGTTGCCGGACTTGCTGCTCTCATGCTTCGCGAGAATAGCAGCCTGTCGGCGTATCAAGTGCGCGAACTTCTATTCGCAGGCGCTCAGAAAATTTCATCACTGCAAACCAAAACAACAACGAAGTCCCGCATCAATGCCTACAACTCGATCGTCGCCGCGAAGGGCGCGACCGGCGATTCAAGTCAGCCGTCATTCGCGGCTGCCTCTCGTGAGCCGGCATCGGCTGAGGTCGCAGCAGGTTGCGGCGTTGTGAAGGCGCTGATTGATGACGCCGGTGGTCCGAGTGGCACAAGTCGCAATCTGGCGTTCTTTGGTTTGCTGGTGCTGTTTGCGGCTCCGGTTGTTGTTGCTCTTGCGCTCAGGCAGTCGTCGGGCAAGTCGCGACGTCGCTTCCCGCGCTATGACATTGCATCGACCGTTCGACTCAAAGTCGGCGACCGAGAGCTTGTCGGAAACGTGAACTCGATCTCTATGGGCGGGGTTTCTCTGCAGACCGACGCATGGCTTGAGAACGGCGGCGTTGTGACGATGTCGATCAAGAGCCCAGACGGTCGCGAAGAGATCCAGGTCGGCGGTAAGATCGTGTGGAGCGAAGAGAAGAAGCGTTATGGAGTGGCCTTCGAAGGTGCTGATTCTAGCTCGCTCAACTCGATTGCTCGATGGACGTCTGGTCTGCTGAAGGCGAACTAAACTGGCCCACTTTCGTGTGGTCGGAGCTTGGGCGGCCGCTAGTCGACGTCCTTCTTGTTGACGTAGTCCTCGCGGATCCAGTTCCGGATCCGCTGATGGAGTTCTTCGGACGCGCCGAAGAATATAAATTGGCAGCTGAATTTGGGTACATCGCCAGCGATGGCTTTGGAAATCACGCAGCGTCCAATAACGCCACCGCTTTGTTCTCCGAATAGCGGAGAGAAAAAACGCATAAATGTCCGAGGTCGAAATGGTGTCGGATGATTGATAGTGAGGCCGAATTCGGAGAGCTCCTCCATTTCGGCAGTCTTGCATAGCTGCGCGGGAAGTTCGCACGGCAAGAACTGTGGTCCATCCAGTGGAACGGTGCGAGTGAGTTCAGGTACGCAGGTCGCCAGTTTGTCGGTGAGGAGCTTGCGGTCGAGGGGCTTAAAAATAAAATCAGATATTCCTCGATGAGCGAAGTTTGATGGCGAAACTCGCGAGTCCTCGTCGCCCAAAATGAGAATTCTTGGGAGAGGTTCGCCGTGCTCGATGACTCGCGCCTTGACCATGGCTTGATGAAGGCTGCCGAGCCAGGTGTCGCAGTCTGTTCGAATGAGTGAGCCATCAATAATAATGGCATCGAAGCGGTAGGCTTCGGCCGTTTGACCGCGGTGGACCATGCGGTTGAGTTCCATCCATGTGGTTTTGTCGATCGGGCGAAACTCCAGCACGAGTTCATTTCGTTTTTCAGTCGCGACGCCGCCTTCGTTTGAGGTCACAGTTTGGAGGTGGCCTTTCAGTTCAGCGAAGAGTATGAGTCCGTTCTTGTGGGTGAGGCGGATGCCGGTGATGGCTTGGCCGCCGCCTTGTGTGTAAGTCAGAAATTCACTGCAGTCTTCGCTATCGGATTTTGGAATGGTGTCGAGCCAGCCCTTTCCTTTGCTTAGCCATTCGGCCTGAGTCCAGCCTAAGAACGGAATTCCACCCAAGAGAGGTGGTTCAAATCGTTTCACTGTGAGTTCTGTGGCGTCGACGATCATTCGGATGAAATCAAATGGAAATGCCTCTTCAATGACGTTTGGCTCGATTGGGCTCTCTTCGGCAGCATGTTCGTCGTGAGTCCCGCTTGTCGTCGCCTGAGACTCGTGGAGCTTGATGAGGCCAGTCAAAAACCGAGTGTAAGACGGGAAGGCCACGGCGGCGGTCCGGTCAAAGTTTTCCTCTACAGTCGTTTGCAGGAGTGAGAGCTCATCGCGATCAAGGTCGATCACGGCGACGCGGTACTTTGGCGGTAGCTTTTCCTTTTTTGCTTTCGCTGCCGGAGGGCGAGCCCGACCGGGAATGGCGCGAGCGCGCAAGAATCTTCGGAGTTCGCCGAGTTGAAGATTGGAGATGCCAAACAGTGAAAAACGTATCAACCATTGGTTCTCAAACTGAGGATGTCGGACCGAGGCGTAAACGCGACCAAGAACGCGTCCCCCTATATAGCCCTGTCCAAAGACATCGGCATGAATCTGAGCAAAGATGCCGGTGCTCAGTGATGTCGGATTGCGAACCGAGATTGCGAAGTCAGAGATTTCATCAATTACCGCATCTTTCCCGATTTCGACCGACATCTTTGTTTGAGCGCGAAAGATAAAAGAGGGCGCGACGTCGGCTTTTTCGGCAAGCAGGAGTTCAACCTTCTGCATGAAGAGTTGCTGATCGAGCGGTTTGATGACCATGTCGTCAATCAGCTCGTGACGAAAACGATCGGGCCGAAGGTGCGGATCTTCATAACCAAGCACCATAATTCGAGTTGGCGGAACGGGATTGTTTGGCGTCTGCTCAATGGCATGACCGAGTTCGACGAGCAGCTTGCGTTTCTCGACAATCCAATCGAGAGGACGTGATTGAATGGCGTCGAGATCGCAGATGAAGAGTCTCATCGGGCTCGTTTCGGCTTCACGCTCAAGCTCTTCGGCGCGACTGCGCTCACTCTTTTCTGCCTCGGCTTGATCTTTATCTTCGATAATGATCGCCGCTCGTTTGATTGGTTCCCCATACTTGGCCTCGAAGCTTTCAATGTTCGGAAACGACTCGAGGTAAGGCTCTTGCGTAAATTCGCGGAACCAGGCCCGTAGCTGAACAGCTAAACGATTGTCTGATGAAATGAGGACGCACTTCTGCATCAACTCTCCGCGCCTGAGATTGTTAATTGAGTTTAAGCTTTTCCATGATATTGGTATACAAGGTCCAAGCCTTTAGGCTTGGAAGACAGATCGAAAACAGGACAGATCTTTTTAGCATGACGAAGCTTCGTATCGCTGTTTTGCAGCACAGTCGTGGAACCCCGCCGGGATCGATTCTGGAGTGGGTGAAGTCTCGTGGGCATGATTTTACTGTGTATCGACTCTATTCCGGCGATTCATTGCCGACACTCGCCGATTTTGACTGGTTGATCTCGCTCGGTGGACCGATGAACTGCGATGATGATGCGCAGTTTCCATTTTTAACCGAAGAAAAGCGCCTCTTAGGAGATGCCTTAAAAACAGACAAACGAGTTTTAGGTCTCTGCCTAGGTGGGCAATTGATGGCAAGGGCTTCAGGCGCCGAGGTTCGCGCTCATTCACATTGGGAAACAGGGTGGCATTCGGTCGAGATCGACGACCCGATCCTCGGGCGCAAAGATCTGACGGTGTTTCAGTGGCACCACGATACTTTCGATATCCCATCAAGTGCGCGCCGCATCGCAACGAACAGTATTACGGCCAATCAGGGATTTCGCTTGTCACCTCGAGCCATGGCGGTCCAGTTTCATCCTGAAGCGACTCATGAGTGGGTGATGGAGCAATCGGTTGAATGCCCTTACCCTCAGGGTCCTTATGTACAAAGTCCTGAGGATGTCGAACGCGGCTTGAGCTATCTCGGTGAGATGACTCAATGGTTCTTTCAACTTCTCAATCAGATGGAAGGTGAGTTGTGATTTTAAGATTTGCAAAGGAACAAACCCCAGCGGCTCGTGACGAGAAGTTCAGAGAGTTTTGCGATCTAACGTCGCAAGCATTGGGAATCAATTTCGAGATGGCCAAGGAAAAAGAAGTCGCGGGCCCGGGCGACATCATCATGGTCGGCACTCACATCGATACGACTCAAGATCTTGATCTTGATGGTGAGGAGCCGATTCGCATTGAAAGCATTGAGTGTCTTTACATTCCTCGCGCTGAGGCCGATGTTGCCGAACTCAAAAATCATCCGATTTGGTCCACTCGCTTCACGCCGCGTGCGCTAGATCGCAATTTTGCTGGTCTTCATCTCAATGAGTTTTTGATGAAAGAAGTCACGTCGAGCGAAGGGCCGGCGGATCAGTATAGTTTTGTGCTGAAGGTCAAAGGCACCTAACCTAAACTGGCCCACCAGCGTGTGGGTTTTGTAGAGCGTTAATAAGTCCGGCGTTCGAAACAGGCCTGGTGTAATTCACACCGGGCTTTGTTTTGAGAGCTGCTCGAGGTCTTGCCTTCATCTTGCTTTGCCTGTGGCTCATGGAGCAAAGCTGTCCTCACTGCGAAAGCCAGAACACTCAAGCCCATGGGCGCTATCGCAGACTCTCGGATGGCGTGCGGGTGGCTCGATTTCGCTGCCTTGATTGTAAGCGCACATTCTCTGAGGCGAGTCTTGATATCTGTTTTGCGCAGAAAAAACGCCATGTGAATCACCCACTTTGGATGCTCTTGGTCTCGGGCGTATCACTCAGGCGGGTGTCGAAAATT
>JAEUWE010000500.1 GCA_016791465.1 Pseudobdellovibrionaceae bacterium | reverse complement strand
AACCTCAATCCCGGCGATAGCCATGATCAACCCGAGAAGCCCTTTCACAATCAGTTCATGACCTATGAGAATATCACTTCGGATTTCTGCTGGTTGGCGAATGTCGTTGAAAAACGAAGAACGAACTTGGTGCGTGGTCAGTCGAATATCGCGAAGATTCACATCTCACATGGCGCTCGCTCAAAAACATACATTTCATGTCATGCTCAGAGCCTTGGTATCGATCTCCGATGTGAATCCAGCCGAACAGGAAGTGCAGAAGACTGTTATGTCTATGGCCTTCTCGAAGGATCGAGCTGTCGCTAGATTTTCGCGGACATTTGCAGATATCGGAATATTGAGAAGAGGGCGAAGATTCGCCCTCTTTGTTTTTGAGGTTGATGGTTACGGACAGGTCGCAGCGGTTCCACTGTTGGCGATACTTTGAGCGATGGCGATATTTTTGCCATCCCGATCGAACATTCCTTCAGGCGGTGTTAATCGTCTCTTAGCGGCAGGTACGCCGGTTATTCAAAACTTTCGAACTGTTTAAAACTATTGGTGGCCCCGGCTGGATTTGAACCAGCGACCCTCTGCTTAGAAGGCAGATGCTCTATCCAGCTGAGCTACGGGACCTTGATATCAGTGCGTTAAGGAAAGAGATACCGCAGCTTCTTCGGAATGAGAAGCGATGACCGCCGGTCGTTTGACGCGGCGGTCAGGTCAGCGGCTCATTTGGGAATATAGCGGACTTCGATGCGAGTTCCGGGCGGTGGAGGAGAGCTGAAGACGACGAGTTTGCCCTCGATCTTCCACGTGATCTGAGGTGCCGCCGGCCAGAGGGTTACCGTCACAGCTGAGCCTGGCTGAGGCTCAGCTCCCAGCTCAAAGCTCGACACCAGTTTTCGAACGTCCTGAGAGATCGATGAGAGGTTCGTGCCATAGTCGCTCGCACAGATCGAATAGGTGCGGCCGCCGGTCGATTTGGCCAGCGTATTGACGTTATTGCCATAATACCCGGCGGTGCCCGAAGGGCTTTCGGCCTTCTGGGCCTTCAGACATTTCTTGTCGCCTGGTTGAATGATGATGCCGTGAACCATCATCTTTTTCGTATCGTGGAAGGCGGCCTGGAAGGCATTGAGAACCTCACTGGGACGGGTGGTGTTGGGACTGGTTCCATCGCTCATTTCGTCTTCATCTGAAAGAACAACGATCGCAAGATCAACAGTGTCGCGGAAGAATCCAAGATTGGCTGTCGCCCGTTGATCGACCGCCGAGATCATGGCACGTAGCGGTTCTTCATCGCCAGAAGGGCAATATGGAGGCTTTGTTCGGTTGCTGCATTTGATGGTTTCTTCGCGCTGAACCGTTTTGAGGAAGAGCTGTTCCGCATTTGGCGTTTGCGGTGTGAGAATTTTCTCACTTGTGCCGGTGTAGTTCACCAGACGGCCGTCCGTTGCAAAGCCAGAACCGAGAGGCCCGGAGAGGTCGGTTGTCGTGATTCCGATCTGATAGTCGAGATCTTTGATAGCCGAAATAAAGTTTGTAAAACGCGACGCCATTTTTTGTTGTTCTTTGTCCATCGATGCCGAGTTGTCGGCAATGATGAGGATATCAACCTTGCCGGCGTTCTCGGCTTGCGTAAATGACTCGGTCACGCGGCGATCAGGCGTTGGTGCAGGAGTCGGTGGAACCGGAGTTGGAGTCGGTGGAATCGGAGTTGGAGTCGGTGGAATCGGAGTTGGAGTCGGTGGAACCGGAGTTGGAGTCGGCGGAACCGGAGTTGGAGTCGGCGGAACCGGAGTTGGAGTCGGCGGAACTGGAGTTGGAGTCGGATCGGCATCTGGAGGAGGCGTCGGAGTGGGCGTCGGCACTGGTACTACCGGAGTTGGTGCCGGTGTCGGGCTTGGGGCGGTGATTGGCGTGTCGCCTGTGGAGCCTTCGGTTTTGCGAAGCGATGGATCGGCCTCGAAGCTTTGAGGGTTACAGGCCGAGAGGACGAAGGCAGAAAAAAAGGAAAGAAAGAGAATACGCATCTCTCTAGTTTCGACTAAAACGGGTGACAAAACGACTGGCGAACAGTCTAGAACATCCTCTAAAAGTCGCTCTAGTAGCAGATTTCAGGGCGTTGGTCTTTGGGCGAGAGCGCTGCTTTAGGCTAGGAGAAAGCGTTCGTTAACGCCGAAGTCACCCTTTTCGGAACGAATCGTGGTTACGTCAAAATAGGGATCGTGCTCGAAGAAAAGGTAAGCGTTCTCTTGAGTTGCGCGCGTGAGCAGTCGCTCTTTTTCATCGATGAGTTCAAGCGGGCGCAGGTCATACCCCATCACCCAAGCGAGCCGGACGTGAGTCGAGGTCGGAATCACGTCGCCGCAGTAGTAGAGCGTCGTTGTGCCGTCGCTCACTCGCACATACTGCTGTCCCTCTGTATGGCCATTGGAAACACCAACAGAAATCATCGGAATAATATTTTCGGTCGGGCCATTGAGGAGCGTCAGCACTCCGGCATCCACAAGGGGCTGAAAGTTTACGGCGTAGTAACTGGCGCGTTCGCGGCGATTGGGATGAAGAGCATTTTCAAGATTGGCTTTTTGCACATAGTAGCGCGCCCTTGGAAATGTCGGGCGCAGGGCTCCATCACGGAATGTGGTGGCGCCGCCGCAGTGATCGAAGTGTAGATGAGTGAGAATCACGTCGGTGATGTCATTTGCTGAGAGGCCTTGCTGCGCGAGTGATTTTTCAAGTGAGGCTTTTTCGCGATCGACAGCGTACATCTCGGCAAACTTGGGGCCGGCCTTTTCTCCATACTTTTCGACAAAATCGCCGCCGATCCCGCAGTCGACGAGAATGTGGCGCTTTGAATCAGTATCGGAAAGAAGGAGTGCGCGTGCTTCCATTTGGATGCGATTGGCCGAGTCAGCAGGGTTGGACTTCTCCCATAGAACCTTTGGAACTGTGCCAAACATCGCGCCGCCATCGAGGCCGAATTGTCCTGTCGGTGCAGCTGAGACTTTGTAGGGACCGATTTTAAGTTCAAGTGCTTTGGCCGGAAATGGTGCGGTCATGATTCGATCTCCTCGTCGCGGAATGCGTGCGGATTGATGCTTGTCACCCACTTGCGATAACTCTCATAGATGAGTTCGATGGGCGCCGGCGGGTGCACGGGGCCAACGTGTAAAGTGAGCTTGCCAGGAACGGCAAAAATGCGACCTTTCGGCCAGAGATCGGCATTGCCTTCAAGATAGAGAAAGAGCAGTGGCGTCGTGGTCTTTTCGCTAAACAGGCTGACGCCGCGTTTGAACTGACCGATGAAACCATCTTTCGAGCGTGTGCCTTCTGGAAAAATGATCAGCCAAATGGCCTCAAGATTTGAAAGGAGATTGAGGCAGAGCTCGACGGCCTCGCCCTTCTTGTCTTTGCGGTCGATAGGAATGGCGCCGAGACAATGTTTTGAAAAGAAGGTGAAGAGAGCATTCGAGAAAAAGTAGTCTTTCGCAGCGGCGATGTAGACGTCGAGCCAGTAGCGAAACGGAATTGCGGCGGCGATTGAGACGGCATCGAGATGTGAGGCGTGGTTGGCAATGACGAGGAGCTTTGGATAGTTGCGACGGACTTCGTGAAAGTCACCAACGACCTTCAGACGAATGTAGAAACGAAAAAACCAATATTTGAGAATTACGGACCAGAGTGAGCGAAAAAATAGACTCACCAGATCGTAGTGGCGCGTGAACAGCGGCAAATGTTTGAGATAAGACGGAAGCCGTGTCCACTGTTCATTTTCGTAGTCCCAATCACGCATACCGACAGCTCCTGATGAGAGGGATTAGAGGCCAAAAAGCTGGTGAATGGAGTGAGGCACAATTCCACCACGCGTTTCGAGATACCACATTACATAGTAGAAAATTGGCGCGACGAAGATGAGGCGGTCCATAACAGAGAGCAGGTCGCCGCGACCGATGATGAAGACGCCGACGTCTTTGATGCCGAGATCGCGTCGAATGACGGAGAGGACAAGGTCGCCAAGGCTTCCTCCTAGAACGGCAGCGAGGCCTGATCCGATCCAAAACTGTTCTGACCGTTCCGGTAAGAGGTGCCGAAAGCTAAAGGCCAAGAGGAAAGTCAGGGGTGCTGCGATAAAGAATGCCTCCCAGTTTCGGCGCGGTGTGATGCGCGAGAACATTTTATGGCTGCCGAGAAAACGAGAGAACGCGAGTGAAAGGTTGTCGAATACTTCAGTGAGAACGGTGATGTAGATGACGAGGTAGGGGCCGCGATCGAGTTTGTAAATCCAGCCGATATGCAGAAACGACCAGCCAAGAAACATAAACGCCATGAGTGTCAGCGCGAGGTATTGGATCATCTGCTTGTGTGAGTTTCTGAGAATGGGAATCAAGCAGATCGCTCCGAAGAAAATCATCGGTGCCAAATTGTAAAGATCGCGATTGCCGATGTGCACACAGTATGCGAGCCCAAGTACGCCGACGTAACTCGCCCAAACGAAGTTTGAACGGTGGTACATACCTGTAAGCTGGAAGAAGATCTTCAGCCCCGTGATCGCGGTGAGCGAAAGCCCAATCAGGGCCCAAGGGTGGGGAGCCGCAATCAGTGCAAATAGAATCGGAGTTGCGATCGACCAACTGATGAGGCTGGCCCAGCCAGCTTGGGCATGAGTGTTGCGATTGCGTAAAAAATAAAAAAGAACGCTGAGGCTGATGAGCACGCCCATGACGATTGAAAAGGTCTGCACATAAATGGGATCATGCCACAATTGAAATCCGTTCATGTCCCTGCTCCGCCTCCGCGTTCAATGCCGTAGTCTTTCATTTTCTTATACAGGCTGGAACGAGAAATTCCTATGAGCTCTGACGCACGATCCGCATCGTCATCGCTGGCCTTGAGCGCCTCTCGAACGATCTGTGCCTCAAATCGGGCAACAAGTTCACTGAGGCCTAGCGTCAAATTGAGTTTCCCTGTTGAAAAGCCGGCGATGGACGCAGGTAAAACCTGCCGAACGTCGTCGGCGCGAACAATGGGGAGCGGCGAATAGAGGCTCAGTTGTTCGCAGGTGCGTTTGAGTTCGCGAACATTGCCGGGCCAAGTGTGTGCAGAGAGAGCGGCAAGGGCATCGTCGGCAAGCGATTTGTTTCGACGAGGGCTTTCAAGCGCCAGGAATGCACGGGCGAGATCGCCGATGTCGTCGAGTCGGTCGCGAAGAGGCGGTAGTACGAGATGTTTGCCTTGGAGGCGCCACAAGAGATCTTCGCGAAATTCTTTTTGGTGGACCATTTCGCTGAGCTTGCGATTGGTTGCCGCAATCACCCGGACCGGTGCTTTGACGGTGTCGCGTCCGCCCACGCGTCGAACTTCTCCGGACTCCAGAAAGCGCAAGAGCTTGGCCTGGCTACCAAGAGGAAGAGCCTCGATTTCATCGAGGAATAAGTCGCCGCCACTGGCGAGTTCAATGAGTCCCGGCTTATTCTGGTCGGCGCCAGTGAAGGCGCCGCGCACGTGACCAAAGAACTCAGATTCAAAAACAGTTTCGGGAACGGCGCCGAGGTTGACGGTCACAAACGGACGGTTGGTGCCATCTTGTTGATGAATCAGCTGTGCGGCCACTTCCTTTCCAGTTCCGGATTCGCCTTCGATCAGAATCGGCCCGCGTTCTCCTTTGAGGTCCGCAATTTTTTTTAGGACCTTTTGCGACTCGACACCTCCGCCTATCCACTGAATTGGTTTTGATCTCGAGCGAAGATCGATGAGCGCTTCGATTTTCTCAAGAGTCAGACGCAGCTCATCGCGGCCAATCGGCTTTGCAAGAAAGCGAGTGGCGCCGGCTTTGAGTCCTCGCTCCATCAATGAGCGATCGAGATCGCCAGACATGGCGATGAGCTCGAGCGTGGGATGAATGTGATGCAGTGTGTGCAGGATCGCTAGACCTTCGGCCTGCTCGAGGTTGCGGCTGAGGTGCATGTCGATGAGGGCCGCCGAACAACTGAGAGCTCGTTTTTCGAGTTCGCTATTGTCACAGCCAAAACCGGGTACCAGGTGCCAGCCGGCCGGGAGCAGCGTGCGCAGGCTCGCGATGACGAGATCGTCATCATCGACAACCAAGAGTTGAAGGCGCGGAGCCGGCTTGCTGGAGTCATGGCCCCGTGTGTCAGTCGACATAGAGTAATCTCCCTTTGGTCGATAGATTAGTGGTCGATCTGTGACCGCGCAATCAGACTATGGCAAACTCATCTCATGCGCGAAAAAATTCTGCTTCTCGAAGCCATTCATCCCGGTGCCAAGCATGCTCTTGAAAAAGAGGGTCATGAGGTGACTCTCGTCTCACACTCGCCGGAGGGTGCGGAGCTGGATGCTTTGTTAAAAAAGGCAACAGTTGTTGGCATTCGTTCGAAGACGAAGCTGACGGCAAAAATTCTTGAGGCCAATCCGCATTTGAAACTCATTGGATGTTTTTGTATCGGCACGGATCAGGTGGATCTTGCCGCCGCAGCGCGGTTCGGTATTCCAGTCTTCAACGCGCCCTATTCGAACACGCGAAGTGTGGCGGAGTTGGTGCTGGCAGAAATTGTTGCGCTTTCGCGTCAGCTTGGCGATCGGAGCATGCAGGCCCATCAAGGTGTTTGGATGAAGTCAGCTGATGGATCACGCGAGGTGAGAGGCAAGACGCTTGGTATTGTCGGCTATGGCCACATCGGCAGTCAGGTGAGTGT
>JAEUWE010000444.1 GCA_016791465.1 Pseudobdellovibrionaceae bacterium | reverse complement strand
CTCTCAAGCTCCGAGCCGAGCCACCAAAGGAGCAGCATATTAAAAACGATGTGAAAGATATTGAATGAGTGCAGGAATTGATAGGTGAAGAGCTGCCAGACAAAAAACTTATCAATCACCGACAGCGGCACAAGCCCAAGCCCGAACGTCACGTGCGGTTGACTTAAAATATACTTCTCAAGAATGACCTGAAGTCCCAGCCAAACCACAACGCAAACGATGATCAGCGCCTTCACCACCGGAGTGACGGGCACCATCGAATTCAATTGCATTCCCGGTCCTGAACCGCGCTTTCCCATGTCTCGTTCCCTACTTCCTCTACGCCCCGTGCAGGCCTGGCTCAGAAAGCTCCATCAAGACGCCGCCCGTTGAAGCCGGATGAATAAATACAACTCGACAGCCGTGAGCGCCTGGGCGCGGTGTTTCATTGATCAACCTTACACCCTCGCTCTTGAGACGCTCAACAACCCGATCAAGTCCCTTCACCCTCAGACAAATATGGTGAATGCCCGGGCCCTTCTTCTCAATGAACTTTTTAATCGGACTCTCGGGATCAGTACCTTCTAAGAGCTCAATTGAAGCTTTGTTGCCAAGATTGAGAAAACCGACTTTTACTTTTTCGCTCGGGACCTCCTCAACCGGCATCTCCGTAAAGCCCAGCGCGCGATAAAACTGAAATCCCTGCTCAAGACTGTTCACCGCGACTCCGAGGTGGTCGAGCTCGAAACCAAATTCAGTCAGAACAGTGTGCACACTGCTGGTCATTTTAACTGCCTCTCTGCGTCACGCAAAATGCGGCCGAAGCCGCTCAAAAGTATCTTCGATAGTTTCCACCACGACCTTGGTCTCGGCAATGAGCGGAAAGAAGTTCGTATCACCCGACCAACGAGGAATCAGATGCCAATGCAAATGCTCTGGAATACCTGCGCCGGCCGCGGCACCAAGATTTAGGCCAACATTGAATCCACTTGGCGAATAGACCTCGGTGAGCACGCGATAGGCTTTTTGCAGAAGCCACTGCGTATCCGCCAATTCAGCGCGCGTCAGCTCACCAAAATTTCCGACGTGGCGAGTTGGCAAAACAAGAAGGTGTCCGTTGTTATACGGATACTTGTTCAAAATCGCCATCGCTTCACCATGGACACCAAGGAGGAGTGACTCCACCTGCGCCCCAGCACGCATGGCATCGCAAAACACGCAGCTCTCTGAGCGGACGATCTTTCGAACGTAGCGGAGACGCTCCGGCTTAAAGAGAACGTCCTTGAGTTTCGGGAATCCTCTATTCGTCTTTGCCGAGGCCGTTTTCTTCGTTTTGGTCTGGGGTGTTCGCGACTTCTTCTTCGATGCTCGAGCCATAGCGGCCAGCAAAAACCGTCGGCGCTTTGAGAGCAATTCTTTTCGTATCGTGTAACAGGGAGCACCGCTCGTATGGCGGCGCATCATTTTTTTGATTACTCAGAGAGAGAACAGCAGTCCAAGGCTGAACGTTTCCTGATGCGAAGTACTCGCACCGGAAGAATCTTTGAAGAGAGTCGACGACTGATCGGCGATATCCTGACGAGCCTCGAATCGAAGCTCGAGGCCTCCTGAAAGATCCCGATTGAGCCCGAGTGTCACCGACTGGTACTGACGTGCAGCCCCAGTTGCGCTCAAGGCGCCGGCAACGGCAAGACCGGAATCTCGATCATCAAAAATCTCGTAGCGACCGACAAGGCGCGTTCTCTCTGACAATGCGACCTTCGAATACAACGAATAGGCCTGCCACTTACCCGCGACCGTTGATCCCGTTTCTTGGCCTGAAATCGCATCCAGAATCAATCCAAAATCAGATCCATTGTAA
>JAEUWE010000481.1 GCA_016791465.1 Pseudobdellovibrionaceae bacterium | reverse complement strand
TGGTGTCTCAACCATATTGATATCAATGTTTTGAGTGCGGCCACGCTTGTCGAGCCCGTCCTTGCAAGCATCGTCGCCATTCTCGTACTGAACGAACATCTCGACGTGCGAACGGTTATCGCCTTCTTCCTCACCTCAGCCTCCGTACTATGGCTGAGCTGGCCCGGCCTGCAAAGACGACTGCGGAGAAAATATGGTCATTGAGGTCGTTCGTTGCCTGACCGACAATCTTTGTTATCTCGTTGGCGACGGAGAAACCGACGCGCGCGTTCTTGTCGACGCCTCAGAAATTCATCCGCTTCGCAATGCGCTTGGTCCAAATATACTTTCAGCCGTGCTCCTCACTCACCACCATCACGATCATATTGGTGGCCTCACCAAACTTCCAACGGCGCCGCTTTATTGTTCCGATCGGGATTCCGAGCGCGTTCCAACAGCCGGCGGAGGCCCCATTCGGATATTCGATGACCACACGACGATCTCTTGGAAGGAGCTCACCGGACACGATCTCCCGATCCACGCCAGATCTCTCCACATTCCGGGACACACCGAGGGACAAATGGCATTTTTAATCGTGGATCAACGATCGGGCCAGCACGATCTCTTTGTCGGCGACACCCTGTTTACACTCGGCTGCGGACGCTGCCTTGAAGGAACGCCGGAGCAGCTCTTTCAGAGCGTTGCAAAATTGAAGCGCCTTCCTGGCGAGACACGCGTCCACTTTGGACACGAGTACAGCGAACGCAATTTCAAGTTCCTCAAAAAATATGAGACACAACTCGATGCCGAAGGCATCGCAAACACTTGGAAGACTTTTGAAGTTCCGCAAAATGGACAAATAAGAAAAGCCCCTCGCTTGGACGAGGAGCTTCGGCTCAATCCCTTCTTACAGTTCACCGACGTCGCCACCTTTACCCGCTGGCGTCGCCTGCGCGACCTTGGCTAAGGTAGATCGTACCTTTGGGAAGTCACTATAGCTTTTTAATGATCTCTTCGAGCTGATCGACACGGCCGGGGAAGATTTTATCGGGCGCAATCGCAAGTACCGGAGTACCTGAAATTTTCATTTTCTGCGCAAGTTCGCGAACGTGATTGATCTCGTTGGTGACAGCCTCACTATTGGTGTCAGCGGTCCATTTTTTCATATCAAGTCCGACCTTTTTGGCAATCGCAGCCAAGCCAGCCTCAGAGCGGTCTTTCGCTTTATAGATCTCGCGATAGAACTCTTTGTATTTACCCTGCTGATGCGCCGCCAGGGCTCCACGAGCAATCGTCTCGCTGTCGGGGCGCAAGAATGGGAAGTTCTTGTAAATGATTTGAACGTCCATTTTCTTCGCGAGAACAGCTTCAATTGTTTCGCTCTGATGCGCACAATGTCCGCAATTGAAATCGAAGAAGTAAGCAATCTTGATCTTGCCCTCGCCTGCGCGTGGGCTACCTGGATTCTCAAAGAGAGCCGCAGCGTTCGCTTTCACGTCATCGCCTTTGGGCATGCCCTCTTCTTGCTGTTTCTTTTGAAAATCCATCAACGCCTTCATGATGACGTCAGGATTTTTCTCAACCCATTCTTTGATTTGTTTGTCAGACGAAGCCGCGCAGCCCATCCCTGTCGTCGCCAACACCATTGCCGCCAGCAAAACCCATCCATATCGTTGCTTCATTGTATTGAGCTCCCTCGCTTAAAAGTCTTGCGAAAGCGTAGCGGGGGCTGGATCGCAATGTCCACCGACAAGTTGCGCCCTTCTTCACTTTGTTGGGAGCGGATACTTCACGGCCGTCTTCTGCATTTTCCGCTGTAGCGCTGATCCCAGGTCGACATGATACCGATCAGCAATGCGCAGCAGAAAAAACAAGACATCCGCCATCTCGTCTTCAAGATTCTCTCGGCCAGCGGCGGATTGAATGTGCCTGAGACTTTCATCATCATTCAAAAAACGAAATGGCTCCGTGAGCTCTGCGGCTTCGGTCACAACACCGATCGTCAGGTTTTTTATCGAGTGATAAGGCGCCCAGTGGCGCGCCTCACAGAACTCGCGCACCTGCGACTGAAGAGCTTGAACAGAGTCAACACCATCGAACTTTTCTTGCTTCGCCATGCTTCCAATTGACCCGATCTAGGGATCAGTTTCAAGCACGGGAAAACATTGCGCCAAAAGAGAGTCCACGTCGCGAACTTCGTCGACATCAGAAGCTTTCGTGAGCACATCGAGCAAGCGCTCCATCGCGTGCGAGTTGACATCGGCCTCAAGTCGGTCGCCGAAAACCAACCTCCGCCAAATCTCGCGCTCACCCAAACCACGAAGTGCCTTTTCAACATCAACGGCAGAAAACCCGTTTTTCACCTTCTCCGCCATCACATCTTGGCGCATGAACTCAATCCAGCCCAAAACTTTGCGAACCCGGGCTTGATTGTTTAAGTCGCTCGCCGAGTCGACGTCTTTACCGACAACTGGAGTCGCCGGCCCCTCTTGGAGAGAGTCATCTTCGATCGGCGTCTGCGGCGTCAATACAATCGGCGGCAGCGACGGCTCAGAGGTCGTCACATTGGCAAACCCGCCCCGCACAGTTTGCGTGCAAGCCGTCTGAAGGAGAAGCACGGCGAGCAAACTTAAAATTGCAATTCCGACAAAAACAGAGCGCAAAACCGGCTGTTCGTCATTCGCACTGAGGGCAACGCCAAGTTCCCGACGACCCTTCTCAAATCGAATAAAAGCGAAATTCGCTCCGATAGCCCTGTTTTCTTTTCTCGATTCTTCCAAAAACTGACGCCCCATGGCTGTACTCCGCACGAGGTTCGATCGGTCCCAAACGCCGAATTCACCTCTCGCTGACCAAAGAGAGCAAACTCAGCGCCGACTGTACTTCCGCTCAAGATACTCACGATGAAGAGCCTCAAGCGGAGCCTCAAATACCGGCGTCTCACTTTTCGCCACGCCCACAG
>JAEUWE010000478.1 GCA_016791465.1 Pseudobdellovibrionaceae bacterium | reverse complement strand
CCCGAAGTGCCGCTGGTGCAAAAACGACTCGAAGAGATCTTGAAGCTGACAAAGCGGATCAGTCTGCAGAATGCGGTTGAAGTTTTACGTGAGATTCGCGCGGCGAAAGTTTCGTCCGGTCTTGGTTCGGCAGGTCATCCGGGAGCGCCTTCGGCGAGCTCGATGTTGCAGAGTTCTCTCTAAGTCGGGGAGACGGCGTTGAACGAACTCATAAAGCAGCCTGGTCGGCGGTCGATATCAATTCCGGCCAAAACATTTTTAGTTGGAGAGTATCTGGCCCTCTCAGGCGGGCCGTCGATTGTGGTGACAACGGCGCCAGCCTTTAAGTTTAGTTGGTTGTACGAGGACAGTCGCTCTCCTGAGTTGAATCATCCATTTCATCCTGAAAGTCCGGCGGGGCGGTTTCTCGCCGAGATGGATCTGAAATCAGGGCGGATCAGTATTGAATTCAATGATCCGTATCGAGGCAGCGGCGGATTCGGTGGATCGACAGCTGAGTTTCTAGGGGCATGGATGCTGTCGCGATGGTTGGGGGACGATGCGGTTGCGAGCTCTGCTGCCGAGTGGTGCGTCGAGGTTCGAGACTATCGAGACCAGGTGTGTCCAGTTTGGACATCGGAGCGTTTGGGTGGCGGTCGCTTCATGGATGTTCTTGATGCCTATGCGGTGTTTGAACCAAGAGCCTCAGGGGCTGATCTTGTCGCGCAAGTCACTGGCGGCGTTGCAATTTGGGATCGCAACAAGCAGGTGATGCGAAAACAGGTGTGGCCATTTGACGGGCTTGAGCTCTCGCTTCTTCGAACGGGACGAAAAATGAAAACTCACGAGCACCTGAAGACTGTGCGGCCGCTGACGGTCGAGACGCAGCAAGAGTTGGAGCTCTGGGTGCAGGACGCCGTTCAGGCTTTTGCATTTGCGGATGCTGACCGATTGATTGCGGCTGTTCGTGGCGTGGGCAAGACATTGGAGGCACAAGGATTGGTTGCAGAGCACACGCTTCAGGCCTTACGTGACTTGGCCGATGTCACTGGAGTGAGAGCGGCAAAGGGCTGTGGTGCGATGGGTGCTGACGTTGTCGCGGTTTTGCACGATCCGTCGGCATTGCCGGCGTTAGTCGAACTGTGCCGAGAGCATGGATTTAGCCGCGATGAGACCAAATACTGGCCTTCAGCAGTGAGGATTGAGTCATGAAGTCGTCTTTTCAGGCGTACGCGCCATCCAACATCGCTCTTATTAAGTACATGGGAAAGCTCGCGGCCGAGACCGGAAGCAATCGTCCGGCGAATAGCTCGCTTTCTTTTTCGCTGAATGGCTTTAAGACACACGTTCGCGCGAGTGTGGTCGAGGGTGCGGCTGAACCGTTCACCTGGGCTCCACTTCGCAAGGCAGGCCTTCAGGCGCCGCATCTTTCAGAGCATGGTCGAGTGCGTTTTTTGCGACACGCTGAACGTGTTATGAAGCGAATCGGTGCCGGCCTCCCGAGTGGGAAATCGATTTTGATTGAGTCGGCCAACGACTTTCCAAGTGATTGTGGGCTCGCGAGTTCGGCTTCGAGTTTTGCGGCGCTCACCATGGCTGTGGCCGGTCTATTTGAGTCGACATTCACGACGGAAGAATTGGCAGATCTCTCGCGCGATGGTTCAGGATCTTCATGTCGTTCTTTTTTTAGTCCATGGGGAGTCTGGGATGCCGAAGGTGCTAGGGCAGCCGAGGGTCTCCCGGGGGAAGACAAGCTCTGGCACATGGCTTTGATTGTCGACGATTCGCTCAAGCGCGTGTCGTCAAGTGAGGCGCATAAGCGTGTTACCAGTAGTCTCTTGTTTCGCGGACGTCCCGAGCGCGCTGAAGAACGTCTTCGTCAATTGATGGATTGTCTCCGGCGAGCGAGTGGGAGCGATGGTGTTCACGCGTGGAATCGTGCGAGTGAGATCGTGTGGGCCGAATCGTGGGATATGCATGCGCTGTTTGAAACGTCGGAGCCGGGTTTTGGGTATATGGTGCCGGAGAGTTTGCGTGTCTTGAATTTGATTCGAGAACTGAACTTGAAGCATGGAGGCAGCGAGAACTATAGAAAACCGCTTGTAACGTTGGATGCTGGTCCGAACGTGCATGTGATCGGCTGGCGTGATGAGCAGAGCGAGCAGATGAAAGAGGAATTGACGACACGAGTGCGGTCGTTTGCTCGAGTTGAGGACGGCGCTCGATGATGAGTTCAATGACCTTTGATGCAAGCGTTCACGGAAAGTGGATTTTGCTTGGCGAGCACGCGGTTTTGCGCGGCTGCCCGGCGTTGGCCTTTCCAGTATTTGGCAAGTCGCTTGAGCTTCATTGGGAGTCGACGGGACCTGGAGCGCCATTTCAGGCGGTGTTTAAAGGTGAACGCGGGCATGAGTTTCGCCTTCTCTTTAGTGGTGTATTTGATCGTGCACTGGAGTTGATTGGGCGTCCTCAGGACCCGACGCTTCGACACGGAACATTTGAAGTGCAGAGTTCGCTTCCGGTGGGGGCGGGGCTTGGCGCGAGCGCGGCACTTTCCGTAGCGGTAGGACGTTGGTTTGTTGCTCGAGGGGCGATCAAGGAGCGAGAGCTTTTTGAATTTTGTCGTGAGATTGAAAATCTCTTTCATGGCGAATCGAGCGGTGTTGATGTTGCGGTGGCGCTGGAAAATCGGGGGCTTCATTTTGAGCGTCAAAGTGGGCTCATGCGCGGCTTTGACCTGAGTTGGCAGCCTCGTTGGTATATCAGTTTTTCAGGGGCTCGAGGGATCACTTCGGAATGTGTGAACAAGGTGAAGGCTTGGATCGCGGAGTGCCCAGCTGAGGGTGAGCGTGTTGATGCGCTGATGGAGGAGGCCGTGAGTCTTGCGGAGCAGTCGCTGACGAGGGTGGCATTGACCGACATTGAAAGGTCGGAACGTTTTGAGAGTTTGCGATCGGCGATTGAACTTGGTGCACAGTGTTTTTCTGATTGGGGACTGAGTGGAGGCGAGCTTGGTCGTCACATGGACTGGCTGCGGACAAAAGGTGCGGCCGCTGTTAAGCCAACGGGCTCCGGTGGCGGCGGTTTTGCGTTGAGCTTGTGGCGAGAGCGCCCAGTCGCAGAAATAGAGAATCAGTTGATTCCGGTCTTTCGCGAGGACCATTCGTAAAGAAGAATAGAGCAGCTGACGGCAGCGTTGAGAGAATCGATACCTGGGCTCATCGGAATCGTAACCCGCGTAAAGCCGTTCTGGATCGGTATGCCGGCCCCTTCTTCGCCAATGAGGAAAATGGGAATTCCTGGAAATTGAAAACTTCTGATCGATTCGCCATGAAGATCGAGTGCGATAACCGGCACGTTCATACTTGAGATCTCTTTGATCGATGGCCCGCGTTTGATATCGAGCGAGAAGACGGCTCCCATTGAGCTGCGAATGACCTTTGAGTTAAATGGGGCCGCGGCTTCTTTGAGTGTTACGACGTTCTTGAATCCGAATGCCACTGCGGAACGAAGGCACGCGCCGAGAT
>JAEUWE010000386.1 GCA_016791465.1 Pseudobdellovibrionaceae bacterium | reverse complement strand
ATCCACAACGGGAAGGGCAACAAAGCGGTGCTGCTGGAACATCCGTCCCACTTGTTCTTGGTCCATCTCATCGGGAATGGTGACGACCTTATCTTCCATCACTTCGGACATGCGCTTCTCTGCGGGACTGACAAAGAGCTGCCGTAAGGACAGTACTCCCAGCAAGCGCTGATTTGAGTCGAGAACGTAGATGTAGTGAATCGGATCAACAAAGAGGGCTTGCTGTCGCACATAGCGCAGAGCCTCGGCCACCAGCATATCGGGGCGCACGCGAACAAAGCGCGGGCTCATCAAGCCACCGGCTTCATCCTCGCGGTAGGAGAGAAGGGCGATGATTTCGCGGCGAATTTTCTCATCGATCATCGCCAGAGCTTCATTTCGAAGTTCTTCGGGCAGCTCTTGGATAAGATCGGCGGCGTCGTCCGGTGCGAGAAAGCGTAGCCACAGGCGACGTTCGGCGCGATTGAAGTCTTGAAAAATCGCAGCGTGCTCGCGGGCGTCGAGCGCTAAAAAAAAGTCCTCGGATTCGCCAGCGGGTAATGAACGAAATGTCTGCAGCTTTTCTTCAGCTGTGAGGTGAGACCACGTCTCGAGGAGACGTGCAATAGGACTCGTCTCTTGAGTGTCGATTTCGCTCATTGAGGGGCTCCGTGCTCTTCATACAATCAATGAAAAGAGCTTGGTTCGACAAGAAAGAACTGCGGGATCTCGACAGAAAAATGATTTCCGGCCTCAGAGCTCATTTCGTAAAAGCCGTGCATTGAGCCAGTTGGCGTTGGGAGTGGGCAGAAGCTTTCGTATTGAAAACTCTGATTGGGCTGAATCCATGGCTGTTCGCCGACTACGCCAGGGCCCTTGACCTCTTCGGTTCGGCCATTGCCATCGGTGATAATCCAGTGCCGCGACACCAGTTGAACCGGAAAGGTTCCAAAGTTGGAAATTCTGATCTGATAGGTAAAGAGAAAGCGGCTGTCACGGGGGGCGCTCTGTTCTGGAACGAACTGCGCTTTCACTTCGACTTGAATGCTCTGCGTGACGGCTTTTTCGGTCATAGAGGCATACAAATCTCAGACGAGGGTTTGAAGTCAAGGAACAATGGCCGGAGGCTCGATCGTCGTCGAGTTCGAATGCCTCGGATTGAGACAGGCCTCATGGATCGCATTCATTCAGCCGATAAATCTGTCATGGAACTGGTACGTTTTCCCCTCCATTCTGCTCGATTGGCATTGGTTGCGCTTGTGGTCCTTGCAGGCTGCTCTGAGAATAAGCGAAATCCTCCCGATGATGGGGACGGTGACTATTCAAAGAAGTCGGCCGGATGTGAAGTGTATCGGGCTTGTGTGGCTGATCGCGGAACCCAAATACTGACAGACTGGGGTGTCTCTTCCGAGCTGCAGGCGGCATTGCTTGATAGCTGTGCTGACGTCGACGTTTCCGCTCTTCCTGAAAATGTTCAAAACGCACAATCGGCGTTAATTGCCGAATGCGCGCAATAGATTTTTTTAAGCGGCGTCGAGTTTGTAGCCGACTCCATACACCGATTCAATTTTAGTTCCCGTGTCGGCGATTTTCCGTCGGACAGCGCAGACGTGATGGTCGACCACTCGTGGTGAAACGTGAACTTGATCGCCCCAAACATAGGTGAGGATTTGATCGCGAGGTACGATCGAGCCATTGCTTCGCACAAAGAGCAGAAGGAGTCGAAACTCAACAGGCGTGAGATCGAGCTCGCGCTTTTTTCCGTCGCTGCTTGTCGCATGCAGGTCAAAAGCACGTTGCTTTTCAAGATCGAGCTCAAGTGTGCCCGCGCGGAGATTGGATTGAGCGACCTGTTTTCCATCGCGTCTTTGCAAGCGCTTCAGGCGTGACGTGACTCGCACTTGGAACTCCACGGGATCAAAGGGCTTCCCAATAAAGTCTTCAGCGCCAAAGGTGAATCCAAGGACTCGAGTGTTTACCGTATCGTATGCGGTGAGCAAAATGACGCCCATATCTTCTTGTAAGACGCTGCCAAGAAACTCAACGCCGTTACCGTCAGGGAGATCAACATCGAGAAGCACAAGATCAAATCGTTTCTTTTCTCCAAGTTCACGACGGGCCGATGCCAAATCTGGCGCCCACGTGATCGCGTTGTCACGGCCGAGAAGAGCCATGACGATATTGCGAATATCTTCGCTGTCGTCGACAAGTAGGATTTTTGGCTGGAGCATATCCAAACCCCCTCGTGAGCTTTTCGGAAGTCTCAGGATTGAAGTTGAGTCGAGTCCAGGTCTTAGTCAGTTTAGCTCAGTTTGCGGCTGAATCGCCACCGAATGAGAATGAGACACCCACCAGGACGATCATGGATTGGCCTGGTGAAAATCGGTGTTTAAATTCGGCACGCAGTGCGGTGACATTGCCAATAGGGATTCGAATGCCGCCGCCGTAGTGCCAGCCGCCGCTGGGCCGCCAGGGCTGTTCCAGTGGCTGGTAGTAGTCAGCGTGCAGGCCGATGAGAAAGTGAACGGGGAGCATTTCCAGACCGCCGTCGCCAAGAACGTCGAGCCGGTAATCGAACATCAGGCTATGGTAGTGCGTTCCGCTGCCGTGTCCGTTAAACCACTCGAGCTCAAATGTACCTTTGGATGTGGGTTGCGTTCCGCGGAGTGCCCAGCCATTCAATATTTCTCGGACTCCGCCGATGCGACTCGGAAGAAAAGGGCCAAAACCGACGCCGATTTCGGTTGCGCCGGTTGAAGAGTCTTGAGCGTGAGCGGACTCGGTCTGACTCAAAAAAATCATCGCGAACAAAATGGCAGCGGCGGTATGTTTGCCGATCTGCCGCACGTTTCTCCAACAGAGTAAAAACACCGAGATCGCGGCCGCAGAAACTAAGAGAAAATGGTTTTTATAACCTAAAATAACGGCCGAGAGACCGCCGCGAGGCGTTGCCGCAGTTTGCGAAATAACAACGATCGATGCTTGCAATGTGTAGTCTGAAGCGGAATGCGTTGGACGACAGCGATCCATCATCGCCGCAAAAAGCGTGACGGTCGCAATTCCGCTCATCCCATTGTCGAGCGCTGTCGCAAGGCCGACCTTCCATATCGCATGTTCTGAAAATATCGGCAGACAATAGCTCGATGTGGCGAGGGCCTGAAGGCCTGCAAGTGCAATCAGACTGCGTGGGCGCTTAAAGGCGCCGGCAACAAAGCCGCCAATCATAGCTCCAAAGAGTCCGGCACCGGATCCGATCATACCCATGAGCGATGCGATCGCCTCGAGAGAATATCCGGCGTCGACAAGCCATGGTCGCATCATCGATGAGCCCGCTTGATGAGCAAACTTGAACGACATCAAAATGAGCACCCAATTCCAACCACCAGGCTCATTGAAAAAACCGCGAATGGCGGGGAGAACAAGTCCGGCTCGAGGAGGATGCTGAGAAATGTGCTGGGACTTTTCTTTGAAAAGTAAAACGGGGATGCTCGATGCTAAGAGCAGGGCCGACATTGTCACCATCGCTCCGGCCCATCCGACTGTTGAGAGGATGATGAGCATGAGCGAACCGCCAACAATCATTCCGAGGCGGTAGCCGCCAACCTGAATACCGTTGGCCCAGCCCTTCTCGCTCTCTTTGAGAAGATCCACGGCCAAGCCGTCGGTTGCGACATCCTGTCCAGCAGCCACTAAGTTGCAGATCAGAAAGGCGCCAAGAACCGGAGCAAGGCCCTCGCTTGGATTGAGAAAGGAGAGTCCGAGAAGAAGCAGGCATGACAGCAATTGAAGCGGTACGATCCAGCTTTTCCGCAGTCCATAGTTTTTAAATCCATAGCGATCTGCCAATGGTGCCCAGGTGAATTTCAACGCCCATGGGAGTGTGAGGAGGGCTGTACCGCCGATCATCGCCAGGCTTGTTTTGGCCTCGCGCAAAAAAACAGGAAGCGCTTGAGTGAAGAAGCCGTACGGGAGTCCTTGTGCAAAGTAGAGGCAGGCAAAAAGCGAAAATTTCTGTCGAGCGGAGTATTTCAAAGCGGCCTCGATTTCGCTTCAAGCCATGTTGGAGCCTCGTGGCCGTGATTGGTGAAAATCCAATCGACATCGCGCGCGCACTCACGAAGGAAGACCTCTTTGGAGTCCGCATGGCCCGTTCCGCAAACCTGGCCATTTCTATGATATGAGTCGATTGTCGCTTGTGACAGCAAAAACCAATGCGCGGTGAGTGCCGCCCACTTTTCTTTTTGAACGACTTCAGAGACTGCTTGGATCTCAGTCGTGGCAATGCCGATGATCCCTGTTCGATATTCAGGAAAGTGCTCTGTTACTTTCTGAAGAAGCTTGGTGTCCAGACTCATCAAGTGGAAATCGCGCGCACAAGACAATCCGCCAAGCTCAGTTCGCAATTTCGTGAGTAGCTCCGGACTCCAGTCGGAAGAATTGCCTTTCAGTTCAATCATGAGATGGACTTGTCCGCCGAGGGCTTGGATCACCTCTGTGAGTGTCGGGATCAGCGGTGCCTCGTGGCGAAGATGTGACAAACTCATCTGTGCGAGTCGAAGTTCTCGACCAAACGTTCGAACAAGGCTCTCGTCGTGATGAACGACGAGTGTTCCGTCCTTCAACGCTCGAACATCAAACTCGACTCCCCAGCATCCGACATTGCGAGCGGCGAGAAGGGCGGGAAGCGTGTTTTCGATAAGGCCAGGGAGCTTCCATGCGCCGCGATGGGCGATGATCCTCGCAGGTGGTAGATGGGGTGAGCGGCGTCTTTTGATTTTAAAACGCCGCCAATAGAGACGGCCGATCCAGTCGGCCGCTATCATCCCAGTTTGGCTCAGTAGATCTACAATTTCGTCTCGGGCCATCTCCGTTAGTTTGTGTCTTGGTCTCGATAGGGGCAAGAACTGAGACACTCTTCTTTGGCCAGGCGCACCGGCTGATCGGTACAACCCGGCGTTCCGACGTGGCGAACCACTGAAACGAGGCTTGAGCGGCTTTCGATATTGCCTTGAAACTTGGCTTTGCACGCATTGACGGCATGTTCAATTAGGCCGCGGCCCATTGTGGACAAGCTTGAGAGGTATTCTTTGGCTTCGATGCGATTGATGCCGATTCCGCCTTTTTCTGGTGCCGATTGCAGGAGGTTGAAGTTGAAGCGAGAGATCGAGATCTGGCTCGCGGTACAATTATCGACGGAACTGATCTTCGCGATGCCGAAGGGATCGGCGCCAACGTGTTCAACCATCACCACATGTCCTTTGATGGCAATGATGTCGCCAGGTTTAAGACTGGTCGTCTTTCCAAACGGTGCATGATCAAGACAGCTCAAACCGTTCTTCTTTGGATCGGTGAGCATTGTCGACGAAACACCGCTCACTAAACGCGCCTTCAGGCTGGTCTCGGCTTTAAACTTGAGTCCTACAGTTGCATAGGCTGAGAAGACAAAGGCCGAGCAATCGATGCCAAGTTCTTTTGTTCCTGATCCAGCGTCCCGGAACAGGTCCATATATTTATCGTCAGCGGTCGTAGTGTAGGGCTTTCCACCGTAGTCATAGATGAGCGGCGCCTTCAAAATATCGTGACACATTGGAAGCGGCTGCTTGTAGGGATCCAGATATGGGTGATCAGAGAGAAACTCTTTGATGTTGCTGATCACTCGTTTTTTTCCGGTACCGCTTGGATGAGTTCCGATAACTGAGATCCCGCCAAGACTGGGTGATGAGCGAAGGAGTGGTGCGCGAACACCGGCTTCGCAGCTCTGGTACGAAGTTCCTAAGACCTTCAAGCCGCCATAGACAGCCGAGGGAAAAGTTTTTTGCCATCGTTCGTAAAGTGATGATGTGCTTTCCGGTGGCGTCGTTGGCGGAGTGGGCTGCGCGACCGGTGGAGTCGCAACGGGTGGAGGTGTTGCACAGGTCGAGGTGTCAAGACCACTGCTGGCGGCCAGAACTTTCAGTTTCTCAAAGTGTTTTTGGACATCGTCGAGTGCTTTTGATTTTTCAGGTGTTGTGCGATCGCCAAGTTCAAGCTCGGCCAGTCGCTCTTGCCAGAGTGAGCGAAGTGATGGCCCGGTGTCTTCGTCGACTTGGCTCTGTGCGGCCATTGGGAGCGAGAGCAGAATCGTTTCAAGGAGTTCAGAGGCTTCTTGTGAAATGTTCTGCTGCGCCATCGCATCGACTTTTTGCAGTCGTTGATGAGCTTGGCCCGAGCGTCCTCGGCGCATCACATTTTTTAGCGCAGTATCGAACTCACGAACACTCGGCGGCCGGCCGGTTTTTTCAACCTGTTGATTGAGGCTGTCCCAGATCGACTCTTCGAAATTCTGACATCCCAAAGTTTCGTCGATCTTCTCGGCAAGTGAACCCTGGCTCACTTGAAAGCTCTCTGAGCAGCCGGTTGAGGTCATTCCAAGGGCAGT
>JAEUWE010000378.1 GCA_016791465.1 Pseudobdellovibrionaceae bacterium | reverse complement strand
AGAACTGCAATAAGGTTGCTCATGCAGTTTTTATCGGACTGCCAGACTCACAATGTTAACAAATTATCAAATCTTAGCAGAACTGGGATATTCAGCCCCGCACCCAATGCCAATGACTCAATCTGAGACAAAAAATCGCCTCCAGAATCAGTGCGCCATCCGTTCGCGACCGCGTTTTTCCATATAGTAGTCCCAGGTTCCATCAAACACCTGGAGCTCATTGTGGTCGAGTTCAAACACCCGGGTGGTGATCTCGCGCAAGAAATGTCGATCGTGACTGACAATCATGACAGTTCCCGGAAAATTCTTAACAGCCTCGAGAAGCGCCTCACGTGAGGCAATATCGAGATGGTTCGTCGGCTCGTCGAGAATTAAAAAATTCACTGGCTTCGCCAAAATTGTCGCCAAAACCACTCTCGACTTTTCTCCCCCTGAAAGCACCGAAATCTTTTTATCAACTTCATCGCCAGAAAACTTAAAAGCACCCAAAAGACTGCGAACAGTGCCCAGGTTTGAATTTGGAATTCGAGAATGAACCTCTTCGACAATTGTCGATTGAGGATCGAGGACATCCAGTGAGTTCTGACTGAAGTAGCCCATATCGATGGATGCGCCGATAACTGCAGTGCCTTCTGTGGCTTCCGTCTGCTGCGCAATAATCTTGAGCAATGTCGATTTACCGGCACCGTTGACGCCGACAACAGCGACGCGATCCAAGCGTTTCACAAGCGCATTCGCACCCTTGAAGACACGCTTTTCTCTTCCGTCGGCAGTCTTCCAGACTTTGCCAAGGCCAGTGATGCGGACAACCTCATCTCCTCCTCGCGGAGGAACCGGCCATTCAAACTGTACAACCTTCTCGTCGGTGGGAACTTCAATGCGATCAATCTTTTCAAGTTTTTTCACTCGCGACTGCACCTGCGCAGCGTGTGAGGCACGAGCGGCAAAGCGCGCGATGAACTCCTCTTCTTTTGCCAACATATCGTCCTGGCGTTTGGCAGCCGCGATCAACTGCTCCCGGCGGATATCCCGCTCCTTCTCGTAGAAGTCGTAATTACCACCATAGGTGGTGATCGTCCTGTTTGCGACTTCGACAATTTTGGAAACGATGCGATTCATGAAATCGCGATCATGCGAAGTCATAAGAATCGATCCCTTGAACTGCACAAGCCAAGACTCAAGCCAAACAATCGACTCGATATCAAGATGGTTTGTTGGCTCGTCCATCAACAAGACCTCGGGATTAAGCACGAGAATCTTCGCCAGAGCGATTCGCATCTTCCATCCGCCCGAAAACGTCTCGGTCTGACGAGTTAAATCGTCTTGCGAAAAGCCGAGACCCGCCAATATTTCTGATGCTCGCGAATCGAGATCATATCCACCAAGGCGCTCAAACTCGGCCTGAAGCTCACCATATTTTTCAACAGTCTTCATCATCTCGTCGTCTTCGAGAGGCTCTGTCAGCATTTTCTCAAGACGCATGAGCTCCTCACCAAGCGTCGATACCGCGCCTGCAGCTGAACGCACCTCTTCCAGAACTGTTCGTCCCCGCATCTCATCGATGTCCTGAGAGTAGTAGCCGACAACCAAACGATCCGGCTTTGAAATTCGGCCATCGTCAGGAGTTGTTTCCCCAACAATCAAACGAAAAATGGTGGACTTGCCCGCACCGTTCGGACCGACCAAACCGATCTTTTCACCGGGATTAATTTGAAAGTTGCCGTTCTGAAACAACATCTTGTTTCCATGCTGTTTCGCTACACCAGAAAAATGAATCACTTCAATATCTCCCGTACAAAATCACGAATCGCTTCTTCACCAATC
>JAEUWE010000306.1 GCA_016791465.1 Pseudobdellovibrionaceae bacterium | reverse complement strand
GCCCGTTCTTATCGGCTCAACACTTGCCCTCGCCATTGCCGCTGCTGGCTCTTTGGCATACCGGCTTGGCGCTTTTAAAGACGTTCAAATTGAACGTCGTTTTGATGGTCCCTATTTTGTCGTCTCAAAAGACCACATGGGCGCCTATCACAAAATTGCGACGGTCATCACAGAGGTTGAAACATGGGCAAAGGCAAACGGCGAGCCCTGTTCGCTCAGCTTTGGAGAATTTTATGACAATCCCGAAACTGTAGATGAAGACCGATTGCGCAGTCGCGGTGGCTGCATCACCTCTAGCGACAAAGTGAAGTCAATCGCCAGTAACGGACTTTTACCAGCGGGCTACTCGACATCGACAATCGATCATCGCGATGCGCTCGTCGCGAGCTTTGATGGCTCCCCGGCAATCGGGCCGTGGAAGGTCTACTCGAAAGTCATGGCCGATATGAAAACACTCGATCTCGAACTCAACGGTCCAGTTCTTGAGATCTACGAAATTCTGTCGGCGACGTCAGGACGAACGCGCTACATTTTCCCTGTGCGCAACTTGAGAACAAAGTGAGCACCACCGCCTGGCACCGGCTCAAGCAGGCGGATCTGACCGCCGAATCGGATCGCAATCGCCTGTGACAAAGAAAGTCCAAGACCTGTTCCCTGCCCGGGCTCCTTTGTTGTAAAGAACGGCTCAAAAATTCGCTTTGCAATTTTTGATGAAACACCAGGACCGCTATCCTTCACATGAATCTCAAGTGCGTCGCCGCCCCGGGAGACCAACACCTGCAGCGAAATGCGCTTTTCTTTGGCCGTACTGACTGCCTGCTGGGCGTTGTTGAGAAGATTGATCAGAATTTGAGACAAGCCTGTCGGCTCGGCAAGCACAATGTGCTCGCCATCAATTTGAAACTCAATCGCAACGCCGTGCGATCGAAATCGCTCCCAGCAGAGATCGCGAATCTCATCGAGAACTCTATTGAGCGACATCGGTCGAATCTCTTTGTTCTGCGGCTCCCTCGCAAGCGAGCGCATGCTGTTCACAATTTTCGAGATTCGTTCAACACCAGAAAGCACACGGGTCATGTCGCGATCGATGTCCTCGAGCGTCGCCAATCCTTTGCCAATCCGATCGCGAACCCGCTCACAGAAACCAGTGATGACCGCCAGCGGATTATTGATCTCATGTGCTATACCACCCGCCATCTCGCCGAGAGCCGATAGGCGACTCGCGCTCTCAAGTCGCTCACGAGTTTCAATGGTCGCAGTCAAATCCTCAGTCATCATCAAGAGGCCGCCGATCTCTCCGCCTGGCTCACGCCAGGGCTCGATCGCCCACTTCAAATACTGTTTCGTGCCATCAGCCCGTTCAAAAACATCGAGCTCTGATTTTAGCGCCGTTCCCGCCAGAGCCATTTGGTGATCTTGTTTCCACCGCTCCGGTACTTCTGGAAAGACCTCGTAATGACTTCGTCCCAGTATATTCTGGCCCTGAAGACCGTACTGCGTGAGCCACGCCTGCGAGTAAGCAAGGTATCGCATATCGCGATCAAGCATCGCAACGCTCGCCGGCAACGCCTCCACAATCGTACGAAACAGACTTTCGCGCGCTTCAACGAGGCGCTTGGCCTCCTCTGTAATCGTGACATCAAGATGGGTGCCTGTGAATCGTGTTGGTTTTCCACTACTATCGCGTTCAGAAATTCGACCGCGGTCCAAGATGTAAACCCAGCGACCATCCGCATGTCGCATCCGATGAACATTCTCATAGTAGGGAGTTTGCCCATCGAGATAGCGCTTTATATCATCCATCGCTTTAGGTAAATCGTCGGGATGAACTCGCTCCTCCCACATCTTGAGTGAGTGTCCCGGCGTTGACGGATCCAAACCAATCATCTCAAGCCAGCGGCGATCAAAGTGAACCGTGTTGCGACGAAGATCCCAATCCCAAATGCCAAGCTGCGTGCCTTCGAGCGCGAAGCGCATGCGCTCAACCTTCTCCTGATCTGACATCGAGAAAAGAGAGAGGTCTATTTCACCAGTTAATGGTGATGAAATGGGAGAACGCGTTCGTGACATCCCTTATAGTCTGACAAACAAGATCCGCACTGAGGAGTCCAGGGCGACTCAATGCGTGATTGATTTTGAGACGATGACGAGCCAGACCAATGCCCCGATTTCAATAAAAAAGCCCCTCGCCGGAAGGCGAAGGGCTAGTTTTAATTCATTAACTTTTGCCTATTGAGTTAGCTATGGCCTCGCAGCAGATTCAATGCCGAACCGGCCTGGAACCACTTAATTTGTTCCGCATTGAACGTGTGCTTAAGTTCAATTGCGTCACTTGAACCATCGGCATGCTTGATCACCGCTTGTAGATTCTTACCAGGAGCAAACGTCTTAAGCCCCTTGATCGTGATCGCATCGCCCTCACGAACCTTGTCGTAATCGGCAGGGTTCACGAAGTTGAGCGGAAGTGCGCCCTGCTTCTTGAGGTTTGTCTCATGGATACGGGCGAAGCTCTTCGTGATCACCGCTACTCCACCAAGGTGGCGTGGCGACATCGCAGCATGCTCACGTGACGAACCCTCGCCGTAGTTATCATCGCCAACGATGACCCACTTCTTGCCCTTGGCTTTGTACGACCGTGCGACTTTCGAGAACTCGATGTCTTTCTCGCCAGTCAGTGCATTGGATCCTTTGCCCGCTGTGCCTGTAAACGCATTCACCGCACCAAGAAGCATGTTGTCCGAAATATTGTCGAGGTGACCACGATACTTCAGCCACTTTCCGGCCGGAGAAATATGATCCGTTGTACACTTGCCTTTTGCTTTCGCCAAAACCAAGCAGTCCGCCAGCTCATCCGAGCCATCCCACTTCGCAAACGGCGTCAGCAGCTGCAGGCGATCCGATGTCGGCGCAACCGCGACGGTCGCCGACTTTCCAGCAGGCTTCTGATAGCCGTCTGGATCAGCGACAAAACCTTTCTTCGGAAGTTCATCCGCCACCGGCGGTTGAAGCTTGAACTTCTTGCCATTTGGCGCTGTGAGCTCGTCTGAAATCGGATTAAAATCAAGACGGCCCGCAATTCCAAGCGCCATCACAAGCTCAGGAGAGCCAATGAATGCCAATGTTTCTGGATTGTCGTCCTGACGCGCGCGGAAGTTGCGGTTAAACGAAGTGACAATCGTGTTTGCAGTACCCGACTTCACGTCATCGCGTTTCCACTGACCAATACAAGGACCACAGGCGTTCGACATCAATGTCGCACCGACGTCGTTGAAGGTCTTCAAGAGACCGTCGCGTTCGATCGTCTTTTTGATCTGCTCAGAGCCAGGAGTCACGATGAACTGCTGAGTCATCTTCATTCCCGCATCGAGAGCCTGGCGCGCAATAAATGCCGCGCGGCCAATATCTTCGTATGAAGAATTCGTGCAGGAACCAATGAGAGCCGCTGAAAGCTTCGTGCCCCAGTTATTCTCTTTTGCATGAGCCGCCATCTGCGAAATCGGATGAGCGATATCAGGAGAGTGCGGACCAACAAGGTGCGGTTCAAGCGTCGTCAAATCGATCGTGATGACAGAGTCGTAGAACTTCTCTGGTGTTGCGAACACTTCTTTGTCTGCAGAGAGAAGATCTTTATTTTCTTCAGCAAGCTTTCCAAGCTCTGCGCGTCCCGTGACATCGAGATAAGCCTTCATGCGCGCATCAAATGGGAATACCGAACATGTCGCACCAAGCTCCGCACCCATATTGGTGATCGTCGCTTTGCCGGTTGCCGAAATCGACTCACAGCCCTCACCAAAGTACTCGATGATCTTGTCCGTTCCACCCTTCGTGGTCAGGAGTCCGCAGAGCTTCAAGATCACGTCCTTACCAGACGTCCAGCCATTCATCTTTCCAGTCAGCTTCACACCGATGATCTCAGGGTTTTTCACTTCCCAGGCAAGCCCCGCCATCACATCGCTGGCATCCGCTCCGCCGACGCCGACGGCAACCATACCAAGACCACCCGCATTTGGAGTGTGCGAGTCTGTACCAATCATCATTCCACCTGGAAATGCGTAGTTCTCAAGAACGACCTGGTGAATGATTCCAGCACCTGGCTTCCAGAAACCGAGGTTGTAGCGCGACGCCGACGTCGCAAGAAACTCATACACTTCTTTATTTTCAGAATTCGCCGTCGCCAAATCCTTCACGCCATCGATATGCGCGCGAATCAAGTGATCGCAATGAATTGTCGACGGCACCGCCGCCTCATCTTTTCCCGCGAGCATAAACTGCAACATCGCCATTTGCGCTGTCGCGTCTTGCATCGCCACGCGATCCGGACGCAGAAGCAAAAACGATTTGCCGCGATTGAGCTCTTGGTTCTTCGGATCATCCAAGTGGCCGAAAACAATTTTCTCGGCGAGCGTCAGCGGACGGTTTAAGCGCGTGCGAATGACACTCAGTCGCTCGCGAGCCTTTGCATAGACGTTTTTTACCATGTCGGGAGTTGTTTCGATTTTGCTCGCCATTTTTGCCTCAGTTTCCTTTCAAGAAAGAACACTACGAACTGTAGCCTCTTTCCGCCATTCGGAAAAGCTTGAGCAATGGCGCGGCGATAACGCATTACATACGTCTAGGGCAGATACTCTATACAGTACGAGAATGACGCAACGCTTTCTGGACGACCAAGGTGCGCCGCCCACACAAAAGGTACATTGTACCTTTTAGCAGTTACGGCACGCCTGCAGGTGAGGACTGAATCAGGTTGCCCAACCCGTCTCGTTCGACAGTGGAGCCATCGTTCTTTTGGGCCGCAGCCGTCGCTTCTTTGGGATTGATCACTTTGAGCTCAAGTGACGCTGTCATCGTAGAGTCACCGACGTCACCCACAGCACGCACAATCAAACTTCCCGTCCGAGCGGGCACGGTGACTTCAATTCTCATCGTTTCACCGGCGGCTAGAAGGTCCTTGGTGATTGGGGCGACCTGGATGTCCTGGAGGGCACCGGAGCCCTGAACATAGACCGAAAACCGATTGAGATCGGCCTCAGCAGTGAGCGAAATCACGGCATTGGTTTCTTGGGTGATTTTGAGCTCAGAGTCGCCGTCAAAAGAGGCGGTGATTGGCATACGGACTTTGCCGCCGTTGTGTGCATTTCCGGCTGCATTCCCGGCATTTTGTTTATTCGCGGTATTTTTTAAATTCTCTAACGCACTCAAATCGGGTGGTTCTTCGTTCTCCATCGCAACCTTACGAACGATATGCTCCTGGCCGGCCTCTTTCACAACGACGGCGGAGTAGCATCCGACGACACCCGCGAGAAGCAAAACACTCCCGCTCGCCCACCACTTCCAATTCATCCCTGAATTCTTCACGACGTTTCTCCTTAAGGACTCACGTTGAGATCGTAAGAGGACACCGTTCCCCAACCAATAACTTCAACAATATAGGTTTCACCCACTGTGCTGCAGAAGGTGACCGATGGGCAGTTTGAGGTTGAGCCACTCGCCGCCTCATCAAGGCCAACACGTGATCCTTTGTAGTAAACAGCCATGTCGAGCAGATCACTGCTCGAGCACGTGGCACTACTCGCAGAAAGCGAGCTCACCCGGACAGTTGTTGTTGTACTAGTCGCAACCACTTTATGAAAGCGACGCACACCGTACTTATTCGCGTAGTAAGATGAGGTGGAGTAACCGCCGAGCGAAATGCGCTCGTGCCCCGTCGCCGAATTCGCACCGCTCGACAGCGTGCGATACAGGCGCCAAAAATCGGAGCTGAAAAGCGAACCGGTGGTCTGCTTATAGCGCCGGGTGGCTGCATATCCACCGCCCAGATCATTGTCCGCGTCATAAATATCAACCGTGTCACCCGAACCGGTACACACGCCAACACAGAGCGCATCGGCCGACGAGCTCAACGTCGTCCCCCAAAGCGTCTGTAAGCTCTGCGCCGTCAGGCCGTACTTACTCGCATAGTAAGCTGCGAAGGTCTGACCAATCGTCAGTGCCGGCGACGTTTTCTGGTAATTCTCGAGGATGTCGTGGATGCGACTAAAGCTATTCGTGTTGTTCACCCAAAGCGTATAGAGCAGGTACTGCATCGCACGCTCGGACCAAGGGCCTTTGTCATCTGCTGCCGAAGGCGCAGTTGAAACGTTGATCGAAAAGCCAGCGCCCTGATTGGTCGAGTTTGTATCGATGTAGAGCGGATCGGAATGAACGATTCCAGAGAACGCGTTGCCAAAGCCTTCACCAAAAGCGACGCGCGGATCAAGCGAATCACCCAAGCTGTGACTTCCACCAATTGAGTCCGAGCGATAAATTTTATTCTCGAGATAGTGTCCAAACTCGTGTGCCACGACATGGTGGTCAAACTCGTCGGTGTCGACATCATCCTTCCCCAGAATGTAGAGGTTCGCTTGCGAGCTTGATCCTTCGGTCGTGAAAAAGCTTGTGCCGATATTTCCGTCATAGCGGTTTGCACTGGTCGTCGTATTGTCGACACTCCAGTTGATATAGAGAAGCGGAAAATTAATCGCGGCCCGCCCCTGACATGCGGTCTCAAGACCCGATATCGCAGTATCCAAAAGCGCAAATGGACCGCTCTGTCGGCTCGCAAACGTTGTCCCGCCGCCAGAAGTTGTTGTCGCTAGCACATTGACCGTGTTGCTTGCGGCAGCAGTATAGGCCGCATCAACGGCGTACTGCGGACGCTGAGTTGGATCAGACTGCGAGGCGCTTGAGCCCGTCACATTGTTCACGACGCGCAAATCCCAGCTCCCGCCACTGCAGTTGTCAGGCGAAATGCTATCGGGAGTATAGCTGGTCACAACCGAGCGCGCCTGCACTCGAACCGTGAGCGCCTCACCAACTGTACCCGTGTAAGAGATCGAGTATGCGCCGCTATCATTGGTCGAGCCCGACGCAATCGGAGTCGTTCCGCGCAGAACCTGCACCACCGCGCGCCGAACCGGAAGCGTCGCCTTCGATGTGTAATTCATCTGTGCGCCGCCAGTCGTGGTCGGCTCATAGCGCTCGTATTGGGCTGTGCCCGATACTGTCAAAGTCGCAAGGGCCGAAACCGCACTCGACATCACCGGTTCTGAAACGGCAAGAATGGGAAACACAATCGGCTCATCGCTTGATGGCTTCATGACGCCGCCGGCAGGACAAACAAGTCCGGTCGACGCGTCCTCTTGTTTTGCCGTACACGCCGAGAGTACCGCGCCACTCAAGCCAAGATGAAGAACGATAGAAAGAGAGCGTCTCAATATAGGACGCAATGGCAACAGCAGTATCACTTCCCTAGTTTAGTAGGGGAAATGGGCCAGCCAAAGTCAGGAACTTGAAAGCGCCTCAACTCTGGACAGGAGTCTCGCCTCCCATCCACCGCTCTTCCACAATCGTTTAGCCTTTAGTCGAAAAAGGCCAGAATCCAGACTTTTAAATATACGAGCCGCTACGAATTTTATCGACCAGGATCTTCTCAAACGCCTGTGGATCTTTCGGATCGACCGCGTAGAACGCCTGCTGCTCGCAACGCTTTTTGTTCTTGATCAACCACTCAAGAATCTGTGCGAGCTTCTTATTCTTTTTATCCTGAAAGAACGGATCGTTCTGAAGAGCGTCTTTCGCTTTCTTAAGCGAACGCGCTTCGGCCGGATCGCGCTCATTCACGTTGTAGCAATCGAGGTCATACTTCTTCACGTCCTCAGGCAACACACCCAAGAAGTGAACATCGGGAGCCGAGAAGTCAGCGTTTCGAATCAGCGACGCAGCCGAGCCCGCCTTCAATGTGCGATAGATATTCTGAACCGTGTACGCGTCAAGATCTCCGCAAAAGAACATTGGAACTTTGAGCTGCTCTTGAATCAGTTTGCACCAACCGCGAACGCCGTTGGAGGGAACGCCCTGCGCACCCATCACAATGCAGTTGTGTCGACGAGTCATACCGTTCGCAACAAGCGAGCCCGCCGTACCTTCTGACTCAACAACCAAGCAAAACTCGATTTTCTTCTTCGCTTTTAACGTCAGCGCCTGCGGCTTGTTCTTCGGCTGAAACGGCGTCGTTCCAAGGGCCGAAAGATCAACGACAGCTTTCGAGTCGTCCGGAAGTGTTTCGGTGACGACCAGTTGCTGTGAATACGTCTGTCCACCGCGATCGTTCGCGAAGCAATTCAATTCCTCGCGATAAACCTCAAGCATGTCGCCAACGAAGTCGATGATCGCATCGCTCTCATCTTGGCCAGCAAAATCAAGCGCCTTGAGTTTCGGGTCCTTCTTCACTTTACCTTTTGAGATATAATAAAGCTCACGCTTCGTGTTCACAGCACCCGACTGCAAGTTTCCAAGTAAGACCTCGAGCATGAATACGACTCGCGCCATTTTCTGCACACTTGAAACGTTCAGCTCCGTACGCACCCGCTTATCGCCCGGAGTCAGATAGCCGACCTTCGGGTTATAAAACGAGTTATCAAGCGAACACTTCACCGCCTCAAGAACCGGGCGATTTGCTTTCTCAAGTTCCTCGAGCATCGAGTCGCAAAGCAGGCGAACCTCTTTTGGAATATCCTTCGTGAGTTTGCGGATTCGAATGACTTTATCCATGATTACTTCCTCGCCGATTTATCAGTGCCGCGCGCGTCTTTACCCGTGGTCGTGGTGGTTGCAACTTTCTCGGTGCCGCGCGCGTCCTTACCTGTGGTCGCAACTGGCTTTGCCGCCGGCTTTTCGACGACTTTCGCCGTCGTGCCTTTCACAGCAGGTGCCGCTTTCGCCGCTGCCTTACCGGTGCCGCGCCCAGCGCCAGTCTGCCCTTCGTCCTCGCCACCCTCGTCAAGATCGTCATCGACCTCGGACTCAACCACATCCTCTTTCGAAGACGTTGAGAACAAGAGCCCTGCCTTGGCTTGCTTTTCCTTTAAAGCCGCAAGCTTGACCTCTGCCTCAGAAAGATCGGCTTCCGCATCGCGCGCGTCGCGGCCCAAGAGTTTCTTCAAACCCTCTTGCGCCTTGATCTTGCGCGACTCCTTTGCTCCGGAGATTCGCACCAAGCCATCGACCAAAATCGGACCGAACTGCTCAATGTGCGAGATCTTGCGCTCAAGATCAGCTTCCTTGTTCTCACGACGAATGTGGCGAGAAAGCTTCTGTCCCGCCTGCATCAGCGCGCGACGAATCTCTTCGACCAACTCATCCGAGGCATCGATCGTCTCTTTTGAGGCGTTCTTAAACTTGATGAATGGCGAAACAACTGAGACCGCAAAAACGTACGGTCCGCTTGGCAAGCTGTCTTTGGACTGCTGCAAACCGTAAGAACGCCAGTTCACACTTTCAACAGCCGCCGTGATCGCGCAGGCGCCTTTATCAAACTGCAGCGGAACCCGGTTCGCAAAACGAAGCAGCTGAATCGACTCGTCTTCGCTGCCGCGGTTCAAGAATCGCGCAAGCGCAACCTCAACAACGACAGGTTTAAAATCGCAAATCCGTGGCTTACGGGCGACGACCGAGAAAAAGTCGACATCACCTAAGCGCAGGATCGACTTTGCAAGAGACTCTTCACCAACCGTCAAAACTGAACGCGTCGAAGGCGACTGAAGCTCGGTTTTGCCAATCACCTGAAACGCATTCTTGAATTGCTCTTCGCTCAGCTTATTGACCGGGGTATCGATCATCGACTTCGGAATCCCGTTCTTCACAAGATCCTTGAGAGTCAGATCGCTCACCCGCGAAAAGCCCGTCTTCAAAAACTTGCCGAATTCAGTTTTTCCAAAAAGTCCAGCGTGCGTGATAAACTCGCCAAGCTTCATCGTGTGTGGATGCGGCAGCGTTGCCGGAGGAACATCCGGAAGAACATCACTCACTCGATCAATAGAAACCCAATCCGCCTCATTGAGACGATACTTGAGCTTCAAGTGCGGATTCACCAGTGTCGTGCCTTCAAGATAAGTCAAAAGACCGCCGTCACCATTCAACTGAATGCGGCCATCGATTCGAAACTCAACGCGAACACCGTGCGGACGATCCCAATCGATCATCTCCTTTGACTTCACCACACCGCGGTTCTGCTTGATATCGACGTCAACGATCGCCTGCACCGCTTTGCGCATGCGATCCGTTTTTGACGTCACGCGAACGCCGGTCGCATTCGTCAACTGCGCCCACGTGGTCGCTGCCGAAATACCGATACCCTGCTGACCACGCGTACACTGACCACGGCCAAACTTCGAAGACGCAAGATACTCACCATAAACTTTCGGCAAATCCTCGGCATCGAGTCCCGGACCGTTGTCTTCGACCGTAATTTCAATCAAATCCGCTGATTTTGAAGACCCATTTCCCAGTTTTCTCACTTCAACCGTGATCTCCGGCAAAATGCCGGCCTCTTCACAGGCATCCAGTGAGTTATCGACTGCTTCTTTCAGCGTCGTTAAAACGGCCTTCAGCGGTGAGGAAAAGCCCACCTGCTGTAAGTTCTTTGCAAAATACTCAGCCGTACTACTCGACGTAATCGCTTTCGCCATCATCACTCCCGTCGGACCTTTTTGCGAGCCAACATCATTTCAATAGTCTGAACCGCGACGCAAGCCGTTCTTGCCGCGGCGCAACCGAAATCTGCAGTTCTTTTCAAGCCTTTACCTAAAAGCAAATCCCGTCTTACAGTGTTCGCATGCAAATCCGATCGAGCTTTCGCCGCACTGTTTTCACCCAGGCCATCACTGCCACACTGCCACTTTTTATAACACTGCTTTGCGTGACGACCATGACTCTGTCGCCGAGCTCAGCCCGAGGCCAAGCCGCAGCCGGTCGTCCGGATCCAACTCCAACACCGCCGCCTCCACCGACCCCAAGCCCCACTCCAAAGCCAAAGCCGACTCCAAAGCCGGCCAAAACTGCGCCAACTCCAACTCCGTCGCCAACTCCATTGGCCAAGCCCCAGGCCATGCTCATGGCTCCCGAACCATCGAAAAAATTCCCAAAGATCGTGACCAAACTCATTGTCGACGACCTTTTGAAAGGCCGTGGACGCGCCGCAAAGCCAGGCTCAAAGTTGAAGCTGCAATACAGCGCTTGGCTCTACGACCCTACGCAACCGCTCGGTCGCGGACCGCAGTTCGAGTCCACCCAAGGAAAAGAACCCTACTCATTTGTTTTGCAAAATAAAGAGGCACCGCACATCAAGGGATGGGAAGAGGGGTTGGTAGACTTAAAAGTGGGAGGTCGACGCCGACTGATCATCCCCGCCGACTTGGCCTATGGGCCCAACGGCGCAGGACAAGTCATCCCTCCAAACGCGACTCTGATTTTCGAAGTGGAGCTGATCGAAATCGAATAGGCCGAGGCTAGACCTCGTCGTCGCCTTCATCCGTCCGTGAAGTCACCACATCGCTTGGCAAGCTCTCAAACGCGCGCTCGACATCAAGCTTATGACCTCGCGTCTGATTGCACGCTCGACAGGCGGGGACGACATTACTTTTGACCGATCGCCCGCCACGCGCCACGGGAATGAGATGGTCCATGGTCAGCTCTTTTTTATCGAACTTCCCGCCACAATGATGACAGAGCCCAGGGCCAATCTGCTGTTTCCACCACTGCGACGCCTTCAGCTCCCGCGCCTTCGCCCGCTCGCGCTTAATATGATCCTCATCAGCTCGGCCGTCCCAGTTCATCGCCTGCTGTTTTACACATTTACGAAGCAAATGAGAAGCGTTCTCGACTCTTGCCCCAGACGTGAAAGTGCTTTACGTTCCTTCGCCTATGACACCAGTACAAATGAAACAGCGTCTTGAGCAAGCCTACCCCGACGGAACCGTCCAGGTCGTCGACCTCACCGGCACTGAAGACCACTACCAAGTCGCCATCACATCCAACGCATTCAAGGGGCTGTCGCGCATTCAGCAGCACCAACATGTGATGGATGTCTTTAAAGCTGAACTCAAAACTGGCGAGGTCCATGCCCTCACCATCAAGACTTCTCTCCCGCAAAACTGAAAAGGAACACAAAATGGAAAAAGCACCAGAAACTCTCGAACAAACTCACTACCGCATTCAACAGATCCTCGACGCCAACAAGATCGTGCTCTTCATGAAAGGCACGCCACAGTTCCCGATGTGTGGCTTCTCCGCACGCGCGGTCGCCATCCTTCAAGAGTGCGGCGCAAAGTTTCACTCAGTCGACGTGATTCAAGATCCGCACATCCGCGAAGGCATCAAGAGCTTCGGCAACTGGCCCACGATCCCACAGCTCTACGTCAACAAAACCCTCGTCGGCGGCAGCGACATCATGATGGAAATGTTTGAGGCCGGCGAACTGCAGCCGATGCTGTAGTTGATTTGCAGGCCGCGCACATAACCATGCCGGCCTGCAGAACCACTGTCAGACAACCGGCGTTCTCCATGAAACGTCAGAAGAAATTTCTTCGATCAGCTGTTTCTTTTTCTGATCTTCCAGCCACGAAGCCTGCAATGCATTTAAAGTTAATTGCTTAACTTCCTGACGTGTAAAGTGATGGTCCTCCATCAAACATTCGAATTCATCAACGAGAGAATTGTTGAACATCTTTGGGTCGTCAGTGTTGACGGTAACCAAGGCGCCACGATTGAAAAAGTCATGGATCGGATGCTCTGCTATAGAGGAAATAACCTGTGTTCTGAGATTGGATAACGGGCACATCTCGATCGGTACTTGGTGTTGGACAAGATATTCGACCAAATTGGGATCTTCGACCGCTCTTGTACCGTGCCCAATGCGATCCACCTGAAGATCGCGAATCGCTCCCCAGATACTATCAGCTCCAGCAGCTTCACCGGCATGGGCACTCGTTTTTAAGTTGTTCGCTCTCGCTTTGGCATAAACTGCTTTGTACAGCGAAGGCGGGAACTCTTTTTCGGACCCTCCAATCCCAACGCCCAAAACGCCGTAGCCCTTGGCCTCAACCGTTGCGTCCAAGGTCGCCAACGCCCGGCTTTCGCCATAATCCCTTACGAGATCGACCACGAGGCTGACCTCAATGCCCGCGACCCTGTTGAGTCCCCGTCGGACAGACTCAATGATTCGTCCTGTTTCTAAACCATGTCGGACGAAGTCAGGAGGAGAGATAAAGGCTTCGACATAACGAATGTTTTGGCTCTTGAGATCCTCTGCCACTGACATTGCAATAAAATCGAAATCTTCGTACTCACGGATGAATTTGTTTTTCCAAACCCATGTTTGGATGAAGTGAGCAAAATCTGAATAGATAAAGCGACGCTGCAAGGCCTCTTGGCTACGAATGTCGCTATCGCCTCCATACTTTTGAATGAGCTCCCAAAGACACGGCATCGGGATGGCACCCTCGAGGTGAAGATGAATTTCGACTTTAGGTATGCTCGACAGCCATTCTCGATTTAATACTTTTGCATAACGTCGTTATAGCCCACACCTGCGGAATCGTCCAGCAAGGGAACGCGGTCCGCTGACCGAAAGGCGGCTCAGCCCGAGGACCCGCCGGGCCGACTTACAATGGATTATTAGTTTTAAGATATTCAAATGCAGCATTCGGTTTGAACTTTGAATCCCAGTGGCGAAGGGCTTCGAATTTGTGACGTTCAACCAGCATTTCTGCATCGGATCTTGAAAGTGGCGACTCTGTAGGTGCTTGCCTGATAAGTTCCCTTAGGCTTTCGTCGAGATCAATGTTCGGACGTTTCCCGGACGCAAATGCAGCTCCATAGTGAGCGCCCGACGCGCTATACGCTAAATCGGTCCTGACAATGTTTGCGATCGGACTAAATGCCTCTTGTGCCAAGATAATTCCGAGATTGCTCACCCCTCTCTTGAAGAAGTGCCCTCGGATCACTTGGTATCCCTTTGCTGCGATAAAGGTCGACGTTGCCGCGGTTTTCGGATTGAATCTTTCTTCGACTACGAGCTTTCTAGCGAGCGCAGCTGACAGCCAAAAGTGATACGGTTTCGCATTGTCACATGCAGCCCTTACGTCCTTTGGAAGCGAGAATAGTGGATATCCTTTTTCTTGTTTCATGCTATCCAATACATGCATAGCGTTTGAAATGAAACCGAGAGCTTGACCAAGCTGACTCATCGGAGGACTCGGGGAAATGTTCGCTCCCTCCATTGATCTTATCCTGTCAAAAGTGTTGGCTCCGCCGTTTGCTAACAATCCCATGACTTTGAATGCGGCGTCCTTTGCTTGAGGGAGTTCCATTTTAGACTTTTGAAACGAGTCGATAAGAAGATCAAAAATGTTCTCAACGGGTGCGAATTGTTCTTTGGCGATAGCGACCTGCATTCTCTGCGCGGTAGTTCTGAGGCCCTCCTCATACTGCCGGCTTAGAAGAATGGCTTTCCAGTCATCAATGCTAGTCATGAATCCGGCGGCCGAGCTCTTGGGAGCCATAAGATCCTGAATGGTTTTTAAACTCCAGACGCATGTTGGAACACCTGGAACTGTCATTTGAGCACAGGCCGCAAGTTCAGCTATGGTCGCCTTAACTGGCCCGGCAAGTTTTTTCGCATTGATCGCAGGATTTGAGTCAATGCGCTGAAATACCGTACCCATATGTCGAAGTTCATCATCTGTACGTGGTCGCGGCATCGTGAACGATTGATCGTCAATACCGAGAACAGAACTGACGCGACGAAGTGCTTCAAGGCGCACACTTTTACTGGGCAAGAGGGTCATGCCCCATGGATCAGTCTCAGTCGTGAGGATCAACTTCTCGGCGGCGCTCTCAAATCCGGGGTCATCCAGGCTCATGACTCCAATCTTACCGAACTCAGCTTTGTGAGCATCGAAATAGCGAGCCTTTAAGTTGTCGGAGCAGAACTTCCCTGGATTTTCTAGGCCTCGTAGTTCCTTTTGGCGACGTATCTCTTTATCCAACCTAATAAGACCGATGGGCGAGCCATTGTCGTCTGTAAAACCACATGAACTTCCTGCTGCTTCAACGGCGAGGAGGAGTATGATTGAGCAGAAACAACATGTGGTTAGCGACGTCACAATACGTTTATCGGATGAGACAAATACGTCCATGAGCAACGATTCAACGATCAACGAAATCGACTCGACCAACATCCGGTGGGACTCGACCTCGAGCTTAATTGACCGAGCGCAGTCACTTCATCTCCCTTCAAACTCAACGCCCCGTAAGAGCACAATGACGCTCAAAGTGAAATATCTCATGATTCAAAATTAGGCCGATTACAGCAGCGATGTCTCTCAAAAAGTGACCGCTCGGCCGAGCCCCGCGCCGCTCAAGGCGCCTTAAAAAGTGCCTCGCAGCTGCGTCCGCCGGCCAAAGCCGCACCAGAAAATCCAACGCGAAACTGAAGCGCGCGACGGAATGAAGCGTAGCGCGTGTCTCCCGCAAAACGCTCAATCGGTGTATCGACGCCGCGATCAAGCAAACGTCTGCGCGTGAGCTGTCGAATCTCTTCGTTGATCGGCTCCATCGCACGAAGTGCATCGCTCAGTTCAAGCTCTAAACGCGCACGCTCTGCGGCGCCAGCAGCACGAAGCGCCTCTGGCACCAAGGCCCCGGCTTCGCGCTCGAAGATTGAAACAGGAGAACTCACCTGAACTGCCGTGGTTACCGACGAGCGAGTGCCAGGAGAAAGCTGCAAACCATCGATGCCGTTCGCTTCAAGCCACGCCTTCGTTGCAACGAGATTCAAGCGCTGCGCTGCGATCGCGTTGCGAACAACGAAGTGTCGCGCAAGCTTACTCTCTTTTAACTCACGCGATACTGACTCAAGACCGCCAACTTCGGCTGATTGTCGATAGAGACGCTCCACCAAGGCTTCTGCCCGTTGGCGATCGCCGTCAACGTCACGCGAAAAAGCGCACGGGTGCCACAAAATGGCACCTGCCAAAATCAAAATAGAGCCTAGGAACCGATTCATTTCTCACCTGACCAGAGTTACGTCGAACGCGAGAAAGACTTTCAAGACTCGGTCCAGGAGCTTCGACACATCACAGCTTCCGGCGCCGGAAGTTGTGGCGCATCAATGTTAAAGAACTCGCGGCCCGCAGTCGCTACGGCAATCTCGACACCGCTTCGCGATACTCGCGCGCGAAATTCTCGATGATATCTCGGCAGCTTTCCTCTGAATCAATCAGACCCACCGATTGCCCGGCACTCCATACCGTTTTCCACGATGCCTTCGTCGCCGCATCCTCAAGCGACTTCATCCCGAGGTA
>JAEUWE010000282.1 GCA_016791465.1 Pseudobdellovibrionaceae bacterium | reverse complement strand
AGAAGATGGTCAGGAACATACCGAAGCTGCCAAACAGGATCGCCGTATCAAACCACGACCATGCATACATGCCCCAGTTTGATGGCAGGAAGTCGCGATGGAGCGAGGTCACCGTGATAACGAAACGCTCAAACCACATTCCGATATTCACAAAGATCGAAACCACAAACATCACCGGAATCGAGCGGCGGAAGCGTTCAAACCAGAACAACTGCGGGATCACCACGTTACACGAAATCATGATCCAGTAGGACCACCAGTACGGACCAAACGCGCGGTTTGTGAATGCGTACACTTCATAGGGGTTACCCGAGTACCATGCGATGAAGAATTCGGAACCGTAAGCGTAACCAACCATAAGACCTGTGGTCATGATGATCTTGTTCATCACTTCCATGTGGTCGATCGTGATGTAGTCTTTGAATTTCGGGAAACCAATCCGCACCAGTGTCAGGAGCGTGATCACCATTCCGAATCCAGAGAACACCGCGCCCGCAACAAAGTAAGGTGGGAAAATCGTGGTGTGCCATCCAGGAAGCATCGAAACCGCGAAGTCGAACGATACGATCGTGTGAACCGAGAGAACCAGCGGCGTCGAAAGACCCGCAAGCAAGAGGTACACGATTTCGTAATGCGCCCAATCGCGCGAAGAACCGCGCCAGCCAAGAGAAAGAGTGCCGTAGATCAAGCGACGAAGCTTGGTCTTTGCACGATCTCGAATCGTCGCCAAATCAGGAACCAAGCCAACGTACCAAAAGACCGTCGAAACTGTCGCATACGTCGAGACCGCAAAGACGTCCCAGAGCAGCGGCGAACGGAAGTTCACCCAGAGTGGACCGCGCTGGTTGGGGTACGGCAGCAGCCAGAAATCAAGCCAAGGACGACCGGTGTGAATCAGCGGGAAAATACCAGCTGTCATAACCGCAAAAACGGTCATGGCTTCGGCCGAACGAGCGACCGACGTTCTCCACTTTTGACGGAACAGATACAGGATCGCTGAAATCAACGTTCCCGCGTGACCAATACCGATCCAAAAGACGAACGTGATAATCATCGTTCCCCATGCGACCGGGTGATTCACACCCAAAAGGCCCATACCGGTACCGATGATGATCGCAATGTGCACGATGTAAAATAAGAACAACGCCTTTGCACCCAGGAGCAGACCGAACCAGCGCTTTGTCGCCGGGGCCTCCACAGGAGCACAGATGTCGTCCGTGATATCTTTATATGTTTTCGTACCCAGAATCAGGGGCTTACGTGCGACCGAACTCATACGAGCTCACCCTCATGTTGCTGAACGTTGTTGCCATGTTTTTGCTTATCGTTTTTTCCCTCACCCGGTGCCGCCTCTTGAGCCGGCTGACCGTGTTCAGATCCGTGACCTGAAACCTCAGCGCGTACGGCATTCCGCACACGTGTCATGTACCCGACACGAGGAACCGCATTGAGCTCCTCAAGAAGCTTATAGGTGCGCTTCTCTTGGAAGAGACGTGCAACCTTCGAGTTCGCATCGTTGAGATCGCCAAAGACAATCGCATCCGCAGGGCAGCTCTCTTGGCATGCCGTCTTGACGTCACCGTCTTTCAAAGCGCGCTTCTCATCTTTTGCGATATTGGTTCCGCGACGGATCCGCTGAACGCAGAACGTACACTTCTCCATCACACCGCGAGGACGAACCGTCACATCTGGATTATAGGACATGTGCAGTGGCTCTTCGCGTTTCTTCACATAGTTGAACCAGTTGAAGCGACGAACTTTGTAGGGACAGTTGTTGGCGCAATAACGAGTACCAACGCAGCGGTTGTACGACATGTCGTTCAAACCTTCGTCGTTGTGAACCGTTGCCAAAACTGGGCAAACGGTCTCGCAAGGCGCATTTTCACAGTGCTGACACATGAGCGGCATCACTGCCACTTCAGGCGCCTCGGGCGTCCCCTTGAAGTAGCGATCGATGCGAATCCAGTGCATTTCACGGCCTTCAAGAACATACTTTTTGCCGACGACAGGAACGTTGTTCTCAGACTGACATGCGACAACGCAAGCCGAACAGCCCGTGCACGAGTTCAAATCAACACTCAAAGCCCACTTGTGCTTTGTGTACTGATGCTGTGGCCAAATCGAGAAGATCTGGTGCTTATGAATGCCCGAACTTGGGTCTTTCTCGAAGGCGGACTTCGTCGTCTCAAGAACGATCGCACGTCCCTCCATCACATGATGATCTTGTGTTGAAACAAGGAGGTAGTTTTCCGAAGTCTTCTTAAGAGCGACGACACGTCCTGCAAAGACAGGCTTGCCTTTCGCGAAACTCGAAAGCGGATACGCGTCGACGCCGATGTTTCCAACTTTGCCCGCGGCCTTTCGACCGTAGCCAACGGCCAGGGCAACAACGTCGTCATGAAGTCCAGGCTGAATCAAGACCGGAGCTTTAACCGTCACATCCCCAGCTTTGATTTCAACGACATCGCCTTTTTTATAACCCTCTTTGCGCGCCATCGCGGGGCTGACCGCCAAGTAGTTATCCCAAACGACTTTTGAAACAGGATCTGGAAGCTCCTGCAGCCAAGCAACGTTTGCGTACTTACCATCGAGCAATTGAACCGATGGATAGAGTACAAGTTCAATGCCTTCAGCTTTCGTCGGTTTGACACTGAGATTGCCTACAAAAGCACGAGCAGAGCCCGGGCGATCGCGGCGACCCGCATTGGCGACAACGCCGACTTGCAGAACCTCAAGCCAGAAGTCATCAAACGACTTTCCTTTGCCGAGATCAAAGCGCGACTGCTGAGTTTTCCAGACACCTTTCACGTAGTCGAGCCACGTTGCTGCTGCCTTGGCACCGCCAGCTTTCTGCGTCCACGCAAAAAGCAGCTCGCCGAGCGAGCGCGTCTGGTAGAGAGGCATAATGGTCGGCTGTTGAACAGAAACAACGCCAGACTGAAGTTCGAAGTCGCTCCACGATTCCATCGTCGAACCGGCCGGCAAGACCCAGTGCGAAAGTGCACCCGTCTCGTCATTGCGGTCACCAGTATAGACAACGGTCGAGACTTTCTTGAGAGCATCACGGAATCCGCTATCAGCGGGTAGAACGTAGCCAAGATTCAGACCATCGATGATCAACGTCTTCACTTTGCCAGCGTTCATATCATCGATCAGCTGCGCGAGATCTTGAGCCGATCCGTTCAACGTTTCAAACGTCGCCGAATCATGATCGATTGTCTTACCATCGTTGCCGAGCATCGAGTTCAACGCGTTGACGGCGATTTGAAGCTCGAGTTGTTTTTCAGTGAGGGTCGGAAGACCGCCGGCCAAAACCAGCGACTCACCACGAGCACCAAGCAACTCTTTTGCGACCTGATCAAATAGCGCTTCATCAAGCCCCAATGCCTTGACGCTGTCTTCAAACAGCTTCGCCGACGCCGCAACACCTGATGGAATCGTGACTGATCCCTTCGCCAGTTTTGCAACGCGCGCGATGAGAGCCATCACAACGTCAACTTGCTGCGAAGGACGAATGCGGAAACGATCGTCCGCATTGGCTCCCGTCAGCGACAGGTTCGACTCAAATGAAACGAGGCGCCCCATGTCTTTGCCTGGAGTACGTCGGCGCGCCCACTGCTTTGTGAATTCAACCGGCGAAATCAATGTTCCCAAGAAATCGGCATCGATTGAGACAACAAGTTTTGCCGCTTCAAAACGATATCGCGGGAGCACAGCCCGTCCGTATGACGCCTTCTGGCCAAGTCGAATCGCTTCGACAGGAAGCGCATCGTACTGAACCCAACGCGCACCGTAAGCTTTCGCGAAGTCACCCATGATCGCGCGACCCGAAGGCGATGGCCAAGTCGCTGTCAAAACAACGACGCCACCCTTCTTCAATTCAGCCGTGATCTTTTCGTCGGCTTCTTCAAAGGTCGTCGACACCGATTCTTTGTTTGTACGCTCTTTATTGAGAAGATTTCGAACCGGCGCTTTTAGACGATCGGGATCATAGAGCGACAAGATCTCAGCGTGAGCCCGAGCCGTCAGACCACCCAAGTTCATTGGGTGGTGCGGGTTACCCTCAACTTTTATCGGACGACCCTCCAGAGTCTTCACCAATAGACCGGCGCCCTCTTGACCGTCGAACCAAGTTGACGTGTAGAAGTTGGGCTCGCCCGGGGTAATCTCTTTTGGCGCCTTGGCGTATGGAATAATGTGTTGAGCCGGACGACGCACGCAGGCCGTTGTCGCCAGCGCAAAACTTGCGCCCATGATTTTCAAGAACTCGCGACGAGCGAATCCATCTTTGCCGTCCTCAGACGCAAGAGGCGAAGACATAAACTCGCTCTCAAGACGACTTGCGAGTACGGGATCGCCGCCCAACTGTTCAAGACTCAGCCAGTACTTTGCTCCTGGCGAGTTGTTTGCTGTTTCGTTTTTTGCGTCCTGTGACGTGATATGAGAATCCATGTTGATACGTCCTTGACCAATTAATAGTGACAAGTCGAGCAGCTCACAGGAGCTTGGTTTTCTTTTTCACGGTGGCAATTAATGCACCAGCCCATCGAGAGACTCGAGCTCTGATACATTGTCTCCATCGATTCAACCGGTCCGTGACACTTATGGCACGCCTGTGGCGCACCATACTTTTGTACGTGACGCTTGTGATTGAATTTCACGTGATCCGGAAGCAGATGAACCTTCTTCCACGCCACCGGCTCACCCTTGTTATAGGCTTCCGACAGCTGCTGGATCGCAGGTTTGTCCGTCCCCACAACGAGGTGGCAGTTCATACAGATGTTCAACGATGGAACATCCGAGTGATTTGCGCGCTCTGCTGCCGAATGGCAGTACAAGCACTGCATCTTGTATTGCCCTGCATGCAACTCATGCGAAAACGGGATCGGCTGCTCTGGCGCATATCCCTTGTTGTAGCCAATTGCGCCCCACTCACATCCCACAACGGAGAGAAAGCCGACGGCAATCAGGCTGATTGTAATGGCGCGCAAAGACGCCGAACGGGCGCTCTTCAAGACGCTATGAACAAAGACGCTTCTGAACATGCTGTTCATCTCGATGACCTCTAGTAGGTTTTCTGATGTCTCATATAAGTAATTGAAACCAGTAGAATTGAGAAACTCTTTTTCCGCAATTTTGATAACGAGTTGAGAATCAGAAAACGCCAACAAACAAGGCACTTAGCCCTATCGAAGCGGCCATCATCCACCGGCACAGTGGAGACAATCATGCATTCTTTTTCAGCATCTCCCTACGGAGTTTCACACCAGCTTCTCGGTCTCACGTACACCGCAATCCGTTCAATCGCGGCACCACCTTGAACCACAAAGACGTGATCCGCTCGTCAAAGTTTATGGGACAGAGCGCCATTTTCAGCATCCACACGACCAAAGGCAAGATTTGACCCAAACAACAGACCGCGCCACCTAATCGAATCCCATTGCGATTATTCTAGAGAAGAGGCGTTCGAGCATAATCGAACTCAGACATCAATCCTTCGAACCAGGAGTCGCTCAGTGAATACTTCGCTACGATCGATCATTGCTCTTTGCTGCGCACTGACTGCCCTCAGTGGATGCGCAACAACACCCTCTGCGATCAAGCTTGTCGAGCAGACGCGCACGCCGTCCGACACAAGCCGCCCTATCGCATGCACG
>JAEUWE010000246.1 GCA_016791465.1 Pseudobdellovibrionaceae bacterium | reverse complement strand
CTACGAGTCAGTTCCATTTGCGATCGACGGTGTTTCTGGAGAACGGACGCTGTGTCGTCTTAAGGGGCAGAATGCAAAAGCCCCGTCTGCTTCAGACAGACAGGGCTCACAGAAAAATCGAAGCTCGCGGTAAACGGCGCTTACTTCATCAGGCCGATTTCGCGCAGTCGCTGGTAAAGAAAATCCTGCGACGAAATCGGCGGATACTTCGCGCCGGCCCCTGTGCACGATGGTAGACAAGTCAGCATCGCATCGGGATTGGGGTGAATGAACATCGGCATTGAGTAGCGATGGCCGTTGGTGCCGTCGTCCGGATTCACCACGCGGTGAGTGGTCGAAGGGATCACGTCATTGGTGAGTCGAGCGAGCATGTCGCCGGCATCGACGATCAGTGAGTTGGGGTCGGACTCGACGGGAAGCCATTTGCCGTCGCGATCTTTGAGTTGAAGGCCACTTGCTGTTGCAGCAACGAGGATCGTGATCAGGTTGATGTCTTCGTGGGCAGCGGCGCGAACGCAGCGAGGGTCGACACCCTCGGGAACCGGCGGATAGTGAAGGAGACGAAGGATGGAGTTACCTTCGCCCATCATTTTCGAAAAATAGTCGCGTTCAAGTTCGAGCGGAAAAGTGAGAGCTTCGAGCATGATCTTTCCGGTGTCGTCAAGAGCGCGGAAGATTTTGGCCATGATGGCTTGGAACTCTGGAATCTCAGTTGGCCAAACATTTTTGGGATAGATTGAAGCGTAGCGGTGCCCTTCCGGGAGATCGCGGCCGACATGCCAGAACTCTTTCAGGTCCATGACTGGAGAATCTTTGGCGTGCTCTGTGCCGAACGGCGTGTATCCACGTTGAAAGCCATTTTCTTTGAGTGCGTATTTCATCTTCTGCTCATTCTTAAGAGCAAAAAGCTCTTCAAGAAGAGCGTACGCGTTGTTGAGAAGCGCATCGGGAATGGGGTGGTCTTTGAGAACGATAAAGCCGTAGTCTTTTAGACCCGAAAAAAAGTTATCGATAAAGCGATGACGGTCGTTCTGCGAACCTTCGATATAGCTATTGAGACTGAGTTCTGGAACGCGCCGGAGAACATCCGAAGCGCCTGCGTTTTCACGTGTTACTTCCATAAGATCCCCCTATACAGATAGGCGCAACTTACCGATACGCCGGGGGGCTTCGCAAGGGCTAAGAAATCTTTGCGTTTAGGAATCGGACCAGGGCTCAATATAGAGCACTTTGGCGATACCGGGCGTCTCCATCACGTAAACAATATTGGCCGACTCAAAGCGAAAACCGTACTGCGAGGTATAGGGATTGGGATTTTCCCGTGTTCCACGGTAGACGACCGGGCGGGGATCGAGGGAAAGAATCGACTCGATCGCGGCTTTTGCTGTGTCTTGGTCTTGTCCGAATTGAATGGTCAGATCGGCAAGAGCTTGAGGTTCCCAGGTGCAGGTGACGGTGCGTTCGGGAACGGTCGCGGACCAGCCCTCTTTTGCGTCCGGCTTGGACTCAATTGTCGGCATATAGGGTTTGATATCAAGAACAGGTGTGCCGTCGATCATGTCGATGCCGCGAACGATGAGCTCGCGACCATCGACACCGACAACTTCGACAAGGGAAAGTCCGATGGGATTGGGGCGATGCGGACTTCGCGTGGC
>JAEUWE010000188.1 GCA_016791465.1 Pseudobdellovibrionaceae bacterium | reverse complement strand
CGTAGACCAATTGAACCAAGTTTTTCGCGTAATCTTTCACATACACCGGATTCCCAGTCACAGGTCCCATTTGGAAAAGTCCGATCAGCGCTGCAACACCCTCAGCGTCTCTTCCCTGATCCTTGTTCATGAAACGTTTTGAAATCTCGACGGCCTCGCCAATGTTGATACCCGTCTCGCTAATCTTGATTTCAAATGGCTTTTGCACATAGCCCGAGTGACTGGCCACATCACCGATTTGAACGTGGTGCAACTGCGCACAGGCCACGAGGCCGCATCCGAACAGAGCCAGAGCCGTCTTTTTTAGAAAGTTAAGCATATGGAGATTCTGGAGGGCCCCAAAATCCAAGTCAAGAAACTGCACGAGGGGCCAGACATTCTAAAGCGTCCCTAAACTGGAACGCGCCGACGTCAGACCGACACCGTGACATCATTCAACGTCGTTTGTTCAAGCGAATTCAGAAATGCATTGAGCGCCTGATTCAAGCTCTTCTTTAAACGGCAGCGCTTCAAGAACGTGCAGTTGCTCTTCGTCTCTTGAAAACATTCCGCTAGCTGAAACGTCTCTTCGGTCTTGCTGATAATATCTTTCAGCGAGGCCGTACCCGCCTCTGGCCGAATCGTCAAACCACCCCCCGGACCGCGGCTTGTATCGATGAACCCCTGTTTGGCGAGTCGGTTTGAAACTTTAATCAAATTATTGCGCGAGATTTGAAGAGCTTCAGCAAGCTCGTTCAAAGTCACAAGCTCCTTTTTCTGATTCAAATACATCAGAACTCGAAGCGAATAATCGGTGTGGTCAGTTAAACGCATGCTCCTGCTCCTTTGCCGTTTGCTCTTTTAGCACGCTTGCACTTGGTCGCCCGGCACAATGATTCGCCTTGCAAAAGAGTAGCACCAGCACCCCACAGCCAAAAGCCAAAACATAGCCGCCACATGAAGCAAGTGAGCCTTCACAGGTTCATCCACCACGCCATAGAGCATGCGCGCCACAGCTGAAAGCGAAAGCATTGCAACAAAAACCCAAAGGCTGCGCGATCGAATCTCAAGATCGGTCGAGTACGCGCCATGCGCCAGTGTCACCCGCGTTGCCACTGCATAGGTCATCATACCAAAACAGCCGATAAACAAAAGGTGAAGCCACGTCAAAAACTGAGCGGGCTCAATCCAGCAAAGTAAAAAACTCAGCGGAATCATAAACGCAACAATGCGAACCGCAGCCTTTAAAGACGATGTCCGCTCTGAGCGGCGCAGAACCTTCCAGACCATGAGCAAGTAAAGCAACGTCGTCACAAAAAGCCCCAAGTACGCGGCCCTGATGCCAGCGCCGGCCAAGACAAGTTGCGCGGCCACTAAAAGTCCTAAGAGATGAAACACCCATTGTCGTCGAATCGGCATCCCCTCAAACTCCGACGGGAGCCCCGAGAGAAATGAGAAGAATCGCGTCCCAATTCCCAAAATCAAAAGCAAAATGGTTCCGACATGAAACAAATGAATCCCCATCATCCGCTCACCTTGAAAAAGCGCCGCTGCCCCTCCCAATGCGAGAACCATGGCCAACACCATATGCGAGAAAAACACCGGTAGCGCGCGCGTTCGCTTCAACACTCGCCTGCCGGCAAAGACCATCACAAAGAGAACGACCAGCATCTGCCCCAAGTAAAATGGTCGGCCATCGACAAACCAAGAAAACACAATCTGTAGCGCAATAAGCAAGACTGCAATGGCGACTTCTCCGCGTTTTGCGCTAGCGGTTCCCGTCATCTTCGGAATCGCCGTCATCAGAAAGCCCACAATGAAGCTCCAGAGAAATCCACCGATGATCAGTTTCGAATGAATCAACATCGCCGGTGCATCAAACCAGCCCAGGTTCTGTACAAGCCAAACGCCAATAGCCAGGGCCGAACAAAGAACCCCTATTGGAAAAAAGATTTGATAGGGCGCAAGCTTTCTCATCGTTGTTTCTCCCAGTCTTGACAGACCTGTCAATTGTTGCATATTATATACAACAATACAAGAGGAGCAAGCCTGTGACCTCCAAAAAGACCGCCCATCCTCACGAGACCGACGCTCTCACCCTCAATGGCGTCGAATTTACCCATCGCGACATCCACACGGTCGTAGACCTGTTCTATAGCCGCGTCCAAACCGATCCGCTTTTAAGCGTTCCGTTTATGTCGGTTCACGATTGGCCCGATCACGTTAAACGCCTCACTCATTTCTGGTGGATTCGCTTTGGCGGAACGCCCTATATGATGAGCCAGTACAATCCCGTCGAAAAACACTTCTTTGCTGGCTTTAATAGCGAGCTCCTCGCCCATTGGCTCAAGCTCTTTCACGCAACACTCAAAGAAAAACTCAGCGAGGATCAATACGAGATCTGGGCGCTTGCAACCTTGCGCATGGGACACGCCCTCGCCGCCAAAAACGAAATGTACAAACAAGAGTACGAGCGAGCCACCGAGGCCCGCTCAGGCGGCGAGAGTTCAGACACTAACAGCCGTAAGTCGTATAACTGCTAACAAACTTAAGCTTGCCTTTTTGATCTACAGGCAGATTCGCTTCCGATAGGAACCTAAACCGCGGCTCAAAGCATCGACTTTTTTCTGAACCGCTTGGATGCTGGCCTGACTCGGAGTCGACGTTTCACAAAGGGTCGACGTCAAATCCGAAAGCTCGCGGTTGCTCGGCTCAAAATCTGAAACCTGCTCAAGAAAAACTGTATCAGCAAGAATCCCTAGCATTTTCCCGATCATCGCGCGCGTCGATTCCATTCGCCCCAGTGCTGCACATACGCGACCAAACGACACCGTCGGTTGCGACATCAGTCGATCCACCACATAGAACTCGCCTTCGTAGGCCTCAAGATTCTGCGAGACCTGCGATACCAACATCGCCATTCCATTTGTATGCGGTTTTTTGGGATCAAATTTCGAGGCCTTTAGTTTAGAAATCTCAGATGGACACTCTTTCGGCTGAACAAACTCAAGCTGCTTCACATTCTCACGAAAGCATTTCCGATATTTATCAGTCGATGCCAAGAATGCGTTGAAGCCACCGCAGACCTCTTGCGCCCGTTCCGTTCTCTCTTTCCAGCTGGCGCGGTTGATTTCAATGCAGGACTCATGCTTCGGAGGGTCAGCACTCAGAGCCTTTACCCCGCCACATCGCTCTGCCAGCTGTCGCAGATTCGAATCCTCAACCTGATTGTGCCAATCGACGCAGTCGTAAAACTTTTTGGCGTCGCCGTGCTCAGCTTCCATTCCACCGCAAAGCTTTCGCAAAGAATCTCTCAATCTCGTGGACTGATTTGTAGACTGACGATTCGACATATGAGCACCGTGAGCAGGGCCAACGGCCTCTTTCGCATTGGCCTCAAGCATCACCAGCAAGATTAGCGAAAAAATAGAAGCGTAAACTAATGGCCGCATCCAAACTCCTCACCCTACAATACCTCGATAAGGGTAACATGCGACAGCCGGCCTTCAATGCCTGCATGCTCGGACTCCAACCTGAATTCTGTCGCGAATCGAAACTGGACCTAGGCCATACTGGAATGCGGATCACCTAGCCGACAACGACTTGAACCGCTTCGAAAGAATAAACAAACGCCACGCCAAGAAAAAACTGGTGTGCCCGAGTGGATTTGAACCACTGACCTTCAGCTTCGGAGGCTGACACTCTATCCAACTGAGCTACGAGCACACACAAACGGAGACTATTGAACTAGCCAAAGTCGCCGGCAATGACAACCCTAGGCCACAAACTTATTGCGATTTCCCGACCGGCTCGATCTCAATCGACCAAATCGGCCCCGACCCCACGCGATGAGCCTTGGCAAAATCCCCCTGATTGAGAGCCACAGCCAAATTCATCAGGCTATTGAAGTAAAGAAGTGGCTTTCCCTTTGGAACCGCAGCAAAAGTCTCCACAAGTGGCAATTCGCCACGGAACACCTCGCGCGCTTTCTCGCGAATCACGATCCTATAGCGCGGAGACAGGCCCGAGCTCTTCATCAACACCTTGGGAATATTCGTCCAGACATTGCCATAATTGGGATCAAGAACCGGAATGCCGCCGTTGATCACCTGCCCCCGACGCTCAGCCCTCTGGTAAGGAATGCGCTCGATCTCTCGCCCTAGAGGCGCCCCCAAGGCCGTAAGGTCGATCGCCCTACCCGCAAGCCTTGCGCCGACATAGGCGTAGAGATCGCGACCGTGGAATGTATAGCTCTCGTCAGAACCTTTGATGCGCTGCTTCGCTTCGTCAATGGCGACCACATGCGAAATGCCGGCGCCATCGGCAACGAGCGTAAAGAGTCCGTTGTCGGGTCCGACAAAAATATGCCCCGACGCCGTCTCAAGCGCGATCGACTTTCGCTCAGAGCCAACGCCAGGATCCACAACCGCCACAAAGACCGTTCCCTTTGGCCAGAACGCATAGGTTTGGCTCAGGCGATAAGCTCCCGTCCAAATGTCGTATGGAGGTACGTCATGCGTAAGGTCACTCACAACGACAGAGGGCGCTGCCTGAAATGCAACACCCTTCATCGCGCTCACCGCTCCATCCTTTAAACCAAAGTCAGTCATCAGAACCACAGCCCGCGCAGCAGATGCCGGCGAGGCGATTTGCCCCCGCCCGCCTGTCGCACAACCGGAGAAAATAAAGGTGAGCACAAGAAAAAGCAGCGCTACGTTTTGTTGCATGGAAAAGATCCTCGCGTTCGGTTCCGTCGCCGTCAAACATCGTCTCGACAAAGGAACGCTGCGTCCCCTACAATGGCGACCACAACTTCAATGTCGAAGGAGAAAATCATGAAAGTACTCGCAATCGCTATCACTGCAGCGGCACTGGCTGCGTTCGCCCCAACCACTGCCAAAGCTCACTCCTACCACACACCACAGGTTTGCTCGGCAACATCAGTAGACCTCTGTGCACACCTCGGCTTTCAGGCAGAGCCCAATTCAACTGACGCAACAGAGTTCATGCTTCACTTCATGCCAGCGGCTGGCATCGACGCAAAAGAGATCAAAAACGTCACAGTGAAACTTTGGATGGATATGGGCGGTCACGGCCACGGCTCATCACCAGTGACGGTTACACAAGGCAATGTCGTACACTATGCCGTGAGCGAAGCGTACTTCGTCATGCCAGGCGAGTGGCAGGTGAAGGTCGGATTTGACTACCTCGGCACTGCTCACGAGATCGTGATCCCGGTCGAGGTGAAGTAAAATGCGTCGCCGACTTGCGAATCTGATCGCCGCACTTTGCCTGCTCACCGCCAACGTGGCGGTGGCGGCGCACGCACTTTTGCCGGAGCTCTCGGGAGCTCGGCTCAACAGCAGTGGTGGTAGCCCAGGTTCGCAAGTCTTGGTCTCGCACGGAGCCAAAGGGACCGTGCTGGTTTTTCTCTCGGCCACTTGCCCGTGTTCACATAGCCACATCGGGCTTTTAAAGCGTCTCAGCGCCAAGCATCCTGAATTCAATTTTTTTGCGGTGAACTCCAACGCCAACGAGTCCGTTGAGGTTGCACGCGCCTACTTTGAAGCTCAAGGGTTACCCTTTCCAGTCCTTCGCGATCGCGAGCTTAAAATCGCCGATGCCTATCACGCCTCAAAAACTCCGCACGCGTTTGTTCTGGATTTAAAAAACGAAGTCGTCTACCGCGGTGGCGTCACCAATTCATCAAAGGCTGATCAAGCCGATAAACAGTATCTTGAAAATGCATTGAATGACATCGAGGCGGGACGCCCGGTCACAACCCCCGAATCACGAACGCTCGGATGCGTGATCAGCCGCGGAGACTAAATCGATGTTTCGACTATTTTTACTCATTGGATTTTTTCTTTTCTGTGCGTGCGCGCGTCCGGTCTATCTAGAGAATCCCACAGGCCAGACCAACGCTGGCGCGCAGGAAAAGTCAAAATGCACGACTTGCGTTCAGATGCTCTGGGAGCAACGTCCAACCGAAACCACTTTTGGAAGTTTCATCTTTTCCTTTGTCGACTCTGATACACGCGCCTCAATTGTTCCGCCCAAAGCCGATAGCATCAAGGTCGTACTCTGGATGCCGAGTATGGGGCACGGCTCATCTCCCGTCACCGTTGAGAAGCTCAGTGATGGTGTGTTTCGCGCAAGCCGCGTCTTCTTTTCAATGGGTGGCGACTGGGACGTCCGCTTTCAACTCTTCACAAATGGCGAAAAGACCGATGAAACGACGCTTAGCCTTATTTGGTAGCTTCATTGGCGTCGTGCTCGGTGCCGCACTCGCCCCTATGACAGCACATGCCGGCGGCTGTTGCGGCGGCGGCTTTGCCGTTCCAAGCCTCATTGCAGGCGACGATCGAGCTCAGCTTGCTGCAGAGGTCTCCTACGGTTGGATCGCGAGCGATGTCACAAGCCAGGGCATTTGGCGAAATCGCGATAGCCTTGAATCAACCACGACGACACGGCTTTCTGGAGCTGTCGCCGCATTCGACCGCGCACAATTTGGAGCGAGTCTCCCTTTTATCAGCCGCGGCCGAGGCGAGGAGTCGCAAGCGGGACTTGGGGACATCTCGCTCACCACCGGCTATGAGATTCTCACCGATTGGGACTACTCCACCTACCGCCCGAAGCTCATCGGTTTTTTAAGTGTCAACACCCCGACCGGGCGTTCGATCAACGAAGCGACAAATCCCTATCGACTCGACTCGCGCGGACGCGGCTACTGGGCCCTTGGCGCAGGCCTGCTCGCCACAAAACTCATTCGGAAATTCGACGTCTTCGCTTCGTGTGAGGCGCATCGATCGTTTACAAAACAAACCGGAGATTTTGAAGAAGTCCCTGGCTATGGCGGAAGCTTTGGCGCCGGCATCGGCTACACATTTCGCGGAACGCGCTTTGGCGTGGCCTCGACAACAACGCTTGAAGATCCGATTGACCTCCGCGGCAGCATCGAGAGTCGCGGCCAATTCAGCCGCTTAACGGCACTGACGGCCTCTGTCGGTCGCGATATCGAAACCAGCGAAGGCCTGATCGGCGTGTCAGCGTCGTTTACGGATCAAACTCTTCTCGGAGCGCCGACAAACGCGGCACTTTCAAAGACCGCGATGCTTCTCCTCACCAAGCGCTGGGCGCGCTAAGCTTACATCTTTTTCTGAAAGAATGACTGACCGGCATTCAAGAGCTGCAAGCTATTGCTTACGAGCCGGCATAACTCTTGGATCAACGAGGGGTATGACAAGACTCATTTCACTCCTCATTGCCGCCATCTCCTTCGTTGGCACGATCGGAAACGCGGCAACGGCCGAGTACGAACGCGACTTTCTGGAAAAACGCTGTGGCGGTCGGAAAGCTTGCGAAAACGAACTCGCCGTCCCCGTGAGCGAGCCCGACATTCTCACTTTCGCCGAACAGTTCGTCATTCAAAAGTACACCGAATCAAATCGCATTGAGGATGAAACCATCATGCTCGACGCCGCCTCGAAAATTCCAGTGAGCGAGCTGACCGCCTATCGCGGCGGCAGCCAAAGCTGGGCCGGTATCAAAAGCAAAGGCGAGGTCATTACAATTTCCCGAATCACAAGCATCTCTGCCGACCAAACGGTCGCCGAGAACTTTGTCAAAGATCAGCTGCTGATCTTCCACACCCGATCAGCTCATAGTATCGCAAAGTACTCGGTCACCGGAGAACAGGAGCTTCTCCTACTGCCAGGTGTCCGCTTTCAAGTCAGCGATATCTCTTACGAAAAAATCGACCTCTCATACGGCGAAGGCGAAGAGGCCAGCGGCGGACCAAAGCTCATTCGCGTTGTCGAACTCACCGAATTCCGGTAACTCAAAATGCGGAACCGGCATTGCCAGTTCCGCCTACGATTAGAAATTATAAGTCATCGATGCCGTTGTCAGGAAGTTTGCGGCATTGATGTCGCCCGAAGTTCCAGCCGACATTGTGCCATCAAACGTGAATCCAGATTGCTTGAAACCAAGACCCATCGCGACTGTGGTGTTGTTCACGTTGCGCTGAGCATTCGTTCCCGCAATTTCATTCTTCGTCTGCCCAAGAAGCATGTTCTGCTTCACCGAACCGCGAACGGTCATCCAAGAAAACATGTCCTTCTCAAGACCGATAAACACGGGAACTGCTGTCGTCTCAAGCTTCTTTCCCGCGCGATCAAGCGAGCCATAGGTCGCACCTGCACCGTAATAGATATCAGCAACCGGACGATGCATGATACTCGCCTCAAGCCCTGTGTACTTCAAATCCACATCGCCCGTTCCGCCATTTGTCTTTCCTTGGCCATAGGCCACCAAGCCTTGGAAAGTGAACTCATCCATTTTTCGAAGGTAAGTCGCTTCCAAAACCGGAGCACCCGTGTACTTCACTCCACCCGTTTTTTCGGCGTTTGCAATCAGTTCGACGGTCGCCGCGAATTCATCCACATCGCGAACCAAACCGAAACGTCCAATCAATGTCGTCTGCTTTGCTCCCGTCGTTTCGTCATCCGAGTTTGAGAGCGAAACGTTGGCGCCCCAGTTGTCTTGGCCGTAGAAAAGATCAACGGGGTTATCTTGACGCTGGAATCCATCAAGCCCGCGGAACGTATTCTGGTACGCACTCAAGTGACCAAGATAAGCACCCCAACGGCGGCCGCTTTTCTCCATCATGAATCCGCCCTCGGCCTTTGGAGCTCCCGTCACCGTCGTCGCACCGAACTCGTAGGTCAGGTACTTATTGAGCTTATGCATGTATCCTGGTTGTGCAAAAACAGTCTGGGTGTCGACAACACCGAGTGCCCCCTGGAGAGAATTCACACGCGCCTTCGAGGCCATTGCCGGTGAAGCCACCATAACCAGTGCTGCTGCTACAAAAATACGATTCAATCCGTTCACGCTTTTCTCCTCGCGATGAGTTTCGCGAGCCATCGCATCGAATTGCCGAAACCGTGTCAACACTTAGCGCACCTCGCTTGCGATACCACTCCAGACGCTCTACGCTCACCGTATGGCCAAAGCACCAAAGAATGATAGCAAGTCGCTTCCATCTCTCGACCTAC
>JAEUWE010000167.1 GCA_016791465.1 Pseudobdellovibrionaceae bacterium | reverse complement strand
GGGAGTTTGAGTCGTGTGACTGGCTATCGGTTAATAGATCCGATGAGTCCGGACCACGACATCAATTTTTCAGAGCGCGAAGACAATGTGGATTTTATTGTGGAGATTCCGGGAAGTCGTCCTGGCTTTGTACAAGCGGGCTCACGGGCACGCGTGGAATTTTCAGGTGCGACCGACAGCGTATCAAAGGTCGGCGCTTTCACGTCGGCGCAGACTCGTGCACTGGAGGAGACTCGTCGATTCGGCCTGATCGCTCCGACATTGGCCGAAGCTTGCCGCGCCAAGTCTGGTTCTGTTGAACCCCGCAAAATTCAAGGCGTTCAAACTAAGAAATAGAATGCTCAGGGCTCATGAATGGGCGAACGTCTTTCTGGATTTTGAACGTTAAAAACTAAAAGACGGCATTTGTGCCTATGTTAGGCTTTTTTCAAAAACCACAAAGTGGAGATCGTCGCGCTGAGGCAGGCCAAAGCGCTCGTCGCCATAGGGGAAGGGTTCGGTCTCGCCGGTGCGTTTGTAGCCGCGGCGTTCGTACCACGCCATCAGTTCTGTGCGGACATGAATCACGGTGAGGCTCATGCGGATGGCGCCCCAGGCGCGCGCGAACTCTTCGGCACGGCCAATCAGAAATTTTCCAAGGCCGCCGGTCTGCTTTTCTGGATTGATCGTCAGCATGCCAAGATAGCAGCAGCGAGCGCCATCGCGGTCCGTGTACTGTTCAAGGCAAACACAGCCGATCACTTCATTGGAGTCGTTGCGCAAGCAAAGGAGCCGTTGCTTCGGGTCGGAAAGGATTTCGCTCAATCGCCCTTCGTCGACGCGTTGGCCGCCAAGAATATCGGCTTCGGTGGTCCACCCCGCACGCGAGCTCTCACCACGATAAGCAGAATTCACCAGTCGATTGAGGGCCGGAACATCGGCTGTTGATGCGACGGAGACATTCATCCGAAGACCCTCCTGACCCAGTGAGTCGCGAAAAGGTACAATGTACCTTTTGGTTAAGCGACGATGCCTTTGTAGACGTAGGCGATGCCGAATGTGAGGGGGCGCGACTCGATCGATGAGAAACGGCCCGTTTGCTCCATGAGTTTGACGAACTCATCGCCGCAGGGGAATTTCGCTGATGAGTTTTGCAGGTACTCGTAGGCTTTTTTCTGACCGGTGATGAGGCCGCCGAGCTGAGGAAGAATTTTTTCTGAGTAGAGGCGGTAAAGACCAGCAAAGCCAGGAGCTGTGGGTTGGCCGAACTCGAGCACCATGACGACGCCACCGGGGCGAACCACGCGGGCGAGTTCACTCAATCCTTTCACGGGATCGGCGACGTTGCGAATTCCAAACGAGATGCTTGAGATATCAAACGATGCTGTTTCATAGGGAAGTGCGGTGACATCGGCTTGCTCGAAGTCGATCTCAAGGTGGCGAGCGGCGGCTTTCGCAGGCGCTGGACCGAGCATCTCGACACAGAAGTCAGTGCCTTTGACGTAGCCGCGCGGGCCAACAGCAGACTTAAACGCGATAGCGAGATCGCCCGTACCGGTTGCGCAATCCAAGACGCGTTGGCCGTCACGCGCACCTGACCAATCGACGACTTGTGTGCGCCACAGGTGATGAACTCCGCCAGAGAGAACCGTGTTCGCGAGATCATAGCGGCCGGCGACAGTCGCGAACATTGAGCGAACTTTTTCAGCCTCGGGACGACCGGGTGTAGGGTCAAAGGATTCCATTACGCGCGGCCTTTCTCAAGAACGGCGAGGGTGCGATCGAGACTTGCGGCAACGGCGCGCGACTTGCGAACGAGTTCTTCAAACATTTTGAAATCGATCGCTTGTGCGCTGTCGGAGAGAGCTTGATCGGGAACGGGGTGAACTTCGCAGATGATGCCATCTGCACCGGCTGCGATTCCAGCAAGCGCCATTGGAATGACGAGTTCGCGGCGACCGGTGCCGTGCGAGGGATCAACGACGACTGGAAATGAGGTGTGCGCCTTGAGCCAAGCGACGGCATTGAGGTCGAGTGTGTTGCGAGTTGTTGTTTCGAAAGTTCGAATTCCGCGTTCACAGAGCACGACGCGATCATTGCCACCGCGTACGACGTAGTCAGCGGCGTTGACCCACTCGTCGACCGTCGCTGCGAAGGCGCGCTTTAAGAGCACGGGTTTATCAGTGCGGCCGAGCTCTTTTAAAAGTTCATAGTTGTACATGTTGCGGGAACCGACCTGGAACATGTCGACGGTTGCGAGCATCATTTCGATTTGGCGGGGATCGGTGACTTCGCAAACCAGCGGCAGACCGATTGCGCTTTTGGCTCGCGGTAGGAATTCAAATGCGGGCTCGCCGATACCTTGAAAGCTTGCCGCGTTTGTGCGCATTTTGAAAACGCCACCGCGGAGAAGAACCGCACCGAGTGAAGCGATCTCGCGGCCGGTGTTTAAAAGGTGCGATTCACTTTCGATCGAGCAGGGGCCTGCGATGACAACAACGCCAGGTCCGCCAAACTCCACGGACTGACCGGCAAACTCCACGCGAACGCGGTGCGCCGTCTTCTGCGACGTGGTTGGGGCCGAGGTTTGCGATGTCTGCCGGTGCAATGGCGGGGTCGTTGTGCTCATAGGTCTCGGTCTTTAGTTCCCTGTTTTTTCATCGATTACGGGCATTTGACCCAATCGGTGACGCTGCTAGTATGTCGCGAGCCGGACCGAATATCCCACGACTGAGATGGGGTCTCAAGAGAGAAAACGGACCCGGAAAACTTGCGCGTGAGTTCCCTTCGAACTCATCAACCAGAGGACAGAATGGCTTCATTTCCCCTTAAAAAATGGCTGCAGACCGGTTGGGTTCTGGAGCTTCGAGCCGTGCCCGGCGGGGTTGGTTCGCGCTTTTGGCTGGGTTGGGGAGAAAAGCCGAAGCTATTGAATTCAAAAGATAAATCCGATTTTGAAGCGGCCGGTGGCGTCTGGCATCCGGAGTTTTTTGACGGCCAGGCTTGGTTTGTGTCTGGCGCTTCGGAAGCGGTTGAACTGAGTCGTCTCGATTTTGAAAAACTTCTCGCCGGCGAGCATGCGGTTGCTCGGGTGGATTGGAAAACGCCTCCGGATCGTGCCGCTTTTGCCGAGGGCCTCAGGTGGGCCGGGGAGCAGTTTCGGTCAGGCGAACTTGAGAAGCTGGTGCCGGTGGTCTTTGCACATGGTGTATGTGCGACGGCTGACCGAGAGAAATGGCTTGTCGAGCGACTGCGTTTTGCGGTCAAGGCCACGCGCGGTACGGCGCTCAGGCTCTATGGAATGTGGACTAGCGAAGCGACTGAGTTTGATGGTTTTTTGGGAGCAACACCGGAGGATCTGTTTCGGGTCGATCAGGCGCGCACGACGAAGCTTGCGACGATGGCTGTTGCCGGAACGAGGCCCATTGAGCGCGGAGCGGAGCTTCTGACCGCTGACAAAGATCTGCGCGAGCATGAGCTCGTCGTCGACTATCTTCGCGAAACATTGACGCCGCTATCGAGCTCGCCGGTTGCGATTGGTCGAACAGAAGTCGAGCCATTTGGAACGCTCGCGCACCTGGTGACGGAAGTTCGCGCGGATTTAAAGCCTGGGCTTTCCATTGAAGAGATCGTGCGCCAGATGCATCCGACACCGGCACTGGGATTCTCTCCTCGTCGCAACGGCGCGGATCTTTCTCCACTGAGAGCTCTCGATGCTTTGACCTGCCCGGGCGAGGATCGTCGCGGTTTTGGTGCTCCATTTGTTGTGAGTCATGGCGGTCGAACAGAAGCCGTGGTGGCGATTCGTCAAGTGAGCTTTCGAAGCTGTGGTGGAGAGCAACTCGAGCTTCGCGTCGGTTCGGGCTGCGGTGTCGTGAAGGGGAGTGAACTTGAGACGGAGTGGCGGGAGCTTCTTCTCAAGCGGCGGGCGGTCACTGAGCTTCTGGGCCTTCAACCAGAGGGCTACGATGCCGTTATCGAGTCGCTTCGTGTTTTAAAACTTCTGGTTGCAGTGGGCGTGCGTGAATTTGTGGTTTGTGCTGGAGCACGGAACGCGCCGCTGGTGGTGGCGCTCGAGCATTTGCGCGGAGTTTTGCAGGGGAGTGAGTCGATTCAGGTGCACTCGTTTTTTGATGAGCGCGCGGCTTCGTTTTTTGCGCTGGGGCGATCGCGTCGCGATGGACTGAAACCTGTGGCCATCGTCACGACATCTGGAACGGCGGCAACCGAACTGCACTCTGCGCTGGCGGAGGCTGATCACACGGGGGTTCCCCTTGTGGCGCTCACGGCGGATCGTCCGCGCCGCTTGCGTGGAACCGGGGCCCCGCAGTCGATTGATCAGACAGCGCTCTATCGGCAGACAGTTGAGTGGGCACAAGACATTGAGGCGGGACGTGTTCTCGATGTGGCGACACTCGAAGCGGGACTTGAGAGTTGGAGCCTGAGGCGTCCGGTGCACATCAATTTTGCGCTTGATGAGCCACTTGCATTGAATGGCGATGTTCGAGAGGAACTTTCGAAGTCGCTTCCGAGATTCCGTCGAGAGCGGGACGCATTCGACTTGGAGTATGCCGCCGCACAGGTGGTTCAGAACTTTGTTCGAAAAGGCGCCCTCTGTGTCGTTGGCCGCTTAGAGGCTTTCGAACGCGAGGCCGTGCTGCGGTTTCTAAAGCGGGCGAAGATGCCGGTTTGGCTCGAGGGCCCTTCGGGTTTGCGAGGCCATCCTGACCTTTGTGATCTTGAGATCACAGGTGATGACGCTGCGATTTCGACAGCGATCAAGAGTGGCGCTGTGAAGCGGGTTCTGCGCTTGGGCGGCGTGCCGACGCTCAGAGCGTGGCGCGATCTCGACGAACCGAGTGTTGCATGCGAAACACTTTCGGTTTCGCGTTTGAGGTTCTCTGGTTTGGGACGTGGGCAGCATATTCAGGCAGAACTTGCCGGCCTTCACACGATGGAGACATTTGCTGATTCCGAAGCGGAGCACGAGCGGCTACGCAAACTCCTCG
>JAEUWE010000146.1 GCA_016791465.1 Pseudobdellovibrionaceae bacterium | reverse complement strand
TTCTGATAAAATCCCGTACCGATCGACATTTTAGGTCCAGAGAAATGAGCGCCGCTATGACAAGCCACGCAGCCCGTTTTTTGGAAAGTCTCCCAACCCTTTTTCGCGTCAGCAGACAGCGCCTTCACATCACCCGCATTGAAGCGATCAAAAGGAGAATTCTCCGTCACCAGCGTGCGCTCGTATGCCGCAATCGCCTTTGCGACTTTGTCGATCGTGATAACATCTTTGGCCGATGGCTTGCCGCCGAAGACTTTTGCAAATGAATCGCGGTAGCCGTCAATTTTCTGCAGACGCGCGACAGCCATCGAGTGATCCTTCATTCCCATCTCAATTGGATTCGTCACCGGCCCTTTTGCCTGATCTTCCAGAAGATTGGCTCGACCATCCCAAAACTGAACGCTGTGAAAGGCTGAATTCCAAACCGTCGGAGAGTTTCGACCACCGAGCTGCCCCTTTACTCCAGTCGATGTGCGGACCGAATCCTCACCACCCGCCATAACGTTATGGCATGAATTGCAGGACACGGTTCCTGTCGACGATAGGCGCGGATCAAAGAAAAGCTGACGGCCAAGATCGATTTTCTCTTGAAAGCCCGGGCCCGACATCAAATTGTCTGCCGGAACATGCATGTCGGTCGTACTCAAAATATAGGTTTTGTCCTAGGCTTGAGCCACACCGGCGCTCAAACTCACAACAGCTGCTGCGATAAAAAACATTTTCATATTTGCCCCTTTACCGGAAGTCCCGCGTTCACCATGACCTTAATGGCATTCGTCGATGGGCACGGGCCGGATTTGTACTCATAGGAGAATGTCATAACTCCGTCGACGACATCATCTCGAAAATGATGATTTCGCAAACCGTCGACGCTTCCCTCCAAAGTGGAGAGATCCAAATCGTGAGTCGTCACCAGACCAAAGGCTCGCGTTCCCGCCAATGCTCGAATCACCGCCTCAGCACCGATACGGCGTTCACGATTGTTCGTGCCGCGAAAAATCTCGTCGATCAAATATAAACTCGTCATCCCGCTTTCGGCTCCAGCCCGCTTCAAAATGTCCACGAGATCCGAAACTTCGGCGTAGAACGACGAAAACCCATCGGCCAACGAGTCACTCGGGCGCAGAGAACTTTCAACACGAATAGGCGCAAGCTTCAATGCCGCTGCCGGCACCTTCGCCCCAGCCTGAGCGATAATCACATTCATTCCAATCGACCGAAGAAAAGTGCTCTTTCCCGCCATATTGGATCCGGTCACCAGATGACAGCGCTGATCGCGCGCCAAGCGAATATCATTCGCGACTCGCTTTTTCTTCGAGAGCAATGGATGCACGACGCCTCGACCATCAATCCCAAAACCAGTATCGTCTGTAAACTCAGGCCATGATACACCGTGCGCCCGGTTCCACTCCGCCAATGCGCAATCCACCTCAAGCTCGGCGAGAGCCGCCGTCCAATCTCCAATGCGATGTTCAAGATCGCGTCGCGCAAGCTCCATGCGAATCGCCCAGAAGAAATCCCACGGCCCCAGAACATTAATGAGAATAGCAACCAACGGATTCTGTCGCACGCCAAGTGCGCCTGCCGCTTGTTCAACACGAGCCAGTACCGGGAGTGGCCCCGCGGCCCCCATCATTGCACCAGCACCGCCAGCCACGTCCGCTCCAGGCACCGACTGCAGTCTCGTCACGAGTTCTTTCATCACCCGCAAACTTCGACCGAGCTGCATGGCGCGTGGATAGGCGGCGAGTAAATCGAGATCTCGAGCAAACAACACATAGGCCCCAAGCCATGCGATCAGGGCCGAAGTCGCAAGCCACTTCACACCCAAGGGAAAGGCAAGAACCAGTACAATTTGAATCGCGAAAATGATTGCGAATCGAATATACAACCCACGCGCAGGAAGAGCTGAAAGCGCCTTTGCCGTCAGCGTCTGTAATTCTTCGGTATTGACCACGGTCTCCAACGTCGATGAGCGCCGCAGTAGCGCTCGCCGCAAAACACGTGATCGCTCCCAGAACTTCACGCGCTGCTGACGGGCCTGAACATCACTCAGCGACGGCGGCGGCTCAACAAGCCTTCGGACAAAACGCCGATACCCTTCACTCGTAATAAAAAATGGAAACAAAGAAACAAAACCGCTCGCGCCTAAGATGTCGAGATCGCGGACCAAGTGCGAGTCCTTAAACTCCAAATCCGAGAAGACCAAGTGCCCCGGCCGTGGCGTCAACATACTCAATGCTTCAAGCTGTCCCTCTAGCGCAACACGCCCTCGCCAAATCTTCAGACGATCTTTCAATCGCTGGTGCACAACAATCAAAACGACAAAGAATAAGATCGCCGCCGACGCCAATAGCGTCCACACCGAAGGGGCCGTCGGGCGCGAAGCCATGAAAGCGGAAAACGCGATGGCGACAAAGACACCGGCGCGAACGCCTCTTAACTTCTGATCTGTTTTTTCAACGCGAGACAAAGAAGACTGGAGATGACGAGAGCTCATCTGATGAGTGAATCACACTCGGCGAAGTTCGCAAGTGTTGACGCCATAAAGCCCTTTAGTCGATAAACTCCAGCCTCTCATTCGAGCATCATCTAAAAAACCGGACCAATAGCCTCGGCCAGGATCTGCTACCAGCGCCCGCCCCCCTGGGGCGACCACTCGATCTAAAAAACTCAAAAGTGTTTGTGGCTGAACTTTGTCATACAACACGTCGCTCGCCAGCACGAGATCCCAACGCTCTGGCCCCGCCCACTTCGACCAATCGGCCAAAATACACGGCAGAGCATCCAGTCCATTCTCCCGACAGTTGCGCTCAAGAAATACAGGTACATCGGGATGAATGTCCATAGCCGTTGGGCGCAACCCGAGTTTTGCGAGAATCAGAGACGGCAAAGCGAGTCCACAGCCGACCTCGAGTACGCTTGCTCCCGCGCTGACGCGGTCGCGCAGATCGACTGTCATTTCTGCTAACACACGGCCCGCCGGCCACAGTATTCCAAAATACGGGCACATCTCTTCAAAGAGCTCCTGCTGCCCCCGCTCAAGATACATCTTAAAGAGACCGTCTATCGTCGCATCAATGTCGGCTAATGTTTCAACACGCAACTCAACCTGTTTTGGCTCAACACCAAAAACCATAGTCTCGAATTTCGTTTCGTAGGAAAACCCAGAGCTCGACTGAATCAAAAATAGACTCGAGCGCCGAGGCCAAAATCAAAGTCGGCGCTTGTCGCCGGGATCAGATTCATAACCAACGCAATCTCGGCAAATACCTCGATGGCTTTTTGGTTGAAGTTGGTTTCAATTCCCAGAGGAAGGCGAGGGCCTATCTTTGTCTTCGCCGCCTCGTTGTTCTTCGAATTCACAAACAACATTCGGCCGCCGACGCCGTACAACATCGAAAACGGAACCGTTTCCACATGAAAAATCCCACGACGGTGCCATAAATAGTCAGCATGAAACTCCAAGCCCGTCTCTGAACCAAAGTTCCATGCCAGAGCCCCGTCAATCGACCGCTCCGCACTTTTATAGTAGTTCGCGCTGATTCCCGTTGGATCTCCCAAAACCAATCCAATACCGAATGGCCCCGGAGCATCCGCCCGACCCTCTACAGAAGCCAAAACCAGCACCACAAAAAACAAAAATAGATTTCTCATTTCGCTCATCCTCATCGCTCAAGTTTCACCAAGCGAAACGCCACCACGGTGCCCAACACACCAACAAACGCACCGATGAGCGTATCGCTCAACCAGTGATTCAGCGTCACCACTCGGGTCATGGCAATTATAGCAGCAAGGACAAACCAGCTCCACTGCCACACACGCTGCTTAGGCCCAAGCAAGACCATCGTCGCAGCCACCGTAAACGCGACTTGTGAGTGCCCAGACGGAAGCGAGTGCCACTCATAGTTTGAGTTCACGAAATCAAACCGCGTCGCTTCGAGGTGAAGGTCTGCGTATGGACGCTGACGACCGACGAGGTGCTTCAGGACCTGAACCAAAAAGCCGCTCAGTGTCAGCGCCGCGAGTGCATAAACGGATTGATTTCGTAAAAATCGCCGCCGCAAAGCCAGACCCAGTACGAATCCTAAACCCGCCAGTCCAAAGTAGATATCCGCCTTGCCGAGTTCAGTTACACGAATGGCCAAAAGATGAAAGGGCCCGCCAAAAAGCGGCTTAAAATGCTGAGCAAGCGGACGATCCAAATAGAACGCCACGACCGCCATCGGCGACAATATCAGCAGCAACTGGCCTAAAAATCGAAGACTCGCAGCCCAGCTACGCACTGCCGCATATAAACTCAAATCAACCAACCGACGACCACTCTCTGCATGCGCCATTGGGCATAAAGATTAGTCGTCACTGAGGATGAAAGCCACTCAATAGTGCCGCCCTAGGTCCAGCACCGTCGACATCCCCAGCGCCACCTAAGAAATCTTGTATTCTCTTGCCCCTCGGTGACCGGTAATGATCGCATTCATGGCAAGAATTCTGTTAATCGATGATGAAGAAGAGCTCCTCGATCTCTTTCATGAGATTCTGCAGAACTTGGGACACTCCGTCTGCAAAACAAAGTGCTGGGATGACGCCGGTCATCTCTTTGACGACGGCATTAAAGTCGACCTCATCGTCGGCGACGTCTACACGCTTGGACATGATGCTTTTACATTTATAAAGAACCGCATTCACGCGCAGCATGAACTACCGCCGGCAATTCTTATTACCGGCAGCTGTTCAGACGACGATCTTCAACACGCGTCCACCCTGGCCTATGCCGTGTTATCAAAACCGTTTTCGAACCGAGTCCTCATCGAAGAAGTCTCGCGATGTCTTGCTCTTCGTAAAATTAGCTGAGGACCCAACTCCGGGCCCTCAGCGCGTTTTCGCTTTTGGTTCTTTTCGTTACGGCAAGCAGGGGTGAGCAAAGGACAACAGCGGCACTTTAGAGGCTGTGATCACAGCGGCTCGGTACTGTTACTGCTCGGCCCGCGTCGGCCCAACTAAGCGCGAGAAAAACCCGCCCTTACCAGAACCAATCTCTATCGTTCTCGGCTTCTTCGCCTCAGCCTTCGGCAATGCAACATGAAGAACTCCGTCTTCCATATTGGCCTCAAGCTTGGCCATGTCGATCGTCTCCGGCATCATAAACTGACGCGAGAACCGACCGCTCACTCGCTCGTAACGCCGAAAGCCGCCCTCGACCGAATCGCGTTCGCTTTTACGCTCGCCGGTGATCGAGAGTGTCCGGCCGTTCACATCAACTTTGACATCTTCTCGTTTAACACCAGGCAAATCGACGCGAACCAAAAAGGCGTCATCCGTTTCCTCCACGTCAACCCGAGGTATGAACTCAGCACGGTCGACAGTGCGATCAATGTACGCACGACTCGGAGCAAACGCCGACTCAAAGAACTGATCAAATTCATTCATTAACCCAAGAGTGTTTCTCATCGTTTATTCCTCCGTTTCACAACTCCAAAATGAGAAGAAATAAGACGCGGTCAAGATGACCAACGTAAAAATTGGCCATCTTGACAAGACCGGTTTTGACCTCAGATTTATTTTTTAAACAGAAGCGCGGCCGCTGCGACGAGATACAATGTCACCGGCCAATAGTGTAGCGCCGATCGAACCCAGAATCTCGCATTGGCTCCGATATGTTTCCACAACATGTGCCCCGTAAAAGCACCGAGACCCAATGCCAGGAAAAATCCAGGAAACGTAAACAGCGGTCTCTGCTGTTCCGGAATACTCTTCACAAAAATGGCCATCGCCATCATATAGGCAGCAAAAAAGACCGCCGATAGAACGAACACAACAAGTCGGCCTCCCGAAGCGCGAATACGAAACTCGGTCGACATCTCGTTTTTCAAGAGTAGACTGTCCTCATAGAAAAAAAGCTCGTCAGCCGACATTTCCCGAAGAACCTTCTCAGGCAGTGGCCCCTCTGGGCTTTTCAACCACGAGTTCATCGCACCCCTCCTCGTCTCACACAAAGCGTCGCGTGCCGATCTTGAGCCGAAGATGAAACAAAAACCTGAGGGCCTTTCAGCGGCCCGGGGTCCACCTGCGCAGCTCGCATTCCTGGAGCCATCCAAATATAGAAAGGTCGCTCCGCAGAGATCTCCGGGTGAGCCGTGCCCGTGTAAAGCCCCCAACCCGCGCCCAGCTTCGAGCAAAACGCTTCGGCCTCAGCAAACGTTAACTGGGTCAATTGGCCGGCCTCATTCGTCGCAAATACCCAGTCCGCTCCTGACGTTTGCCGAAGCCTATCAGTGAGAGGACGCTTTTGCAGACGTTCATTGACGTCTGTTCGCCATTTCTCAAATCGCTGCGGAACAACTGTCGACCAATTGAAATACTTCACCCCGACAACAGTCACGGCAATCAAGACCGCTGCCAAAAGTGGGAGGATGAAGTCAAAAGTCAGATCAACGGCTCGTCGGACTTTCAGCAAGACCCAATCGGCCAACTCGACGGCCAAGAAGGCAGAAACAGCTCCAACACATAATCCGACCGCCGCCGGTGCTTTGATCGACTTCACCAATGCCGCGAACGGAATCGCACACACCACCAGACAAATAAAAGTAACGATCAGCTGCATAACGGAATCGCGCGAAACCATTGACGCGCGTTTGCCGGTCAATCGCGTGGCGGGCTGCAGTCGACTATAGAAAGAGAGAATCCGCTGAATTCGTTTTTCGCGAAAATAAGCCCTTATTCTCTGGTCCAAGACGACGGTCATGATTAGAAAATTATAATAATATCAGATGGTTGAGTACCGTCTTAATCAAATCTAGACCGAAGGGTCTTGGAAACCGCCATGAGCCGTGCTACGTTGCCCCTATGTTAAGCATCGCCGTTTGCGAGTCGAAGGAACATAGGGTTCCAGACCTCCAAAGTGGCCCCCAAGCCTTGAGGAGGTCTTATGGGTAAAAAGCTGTATGTAGGAAATCTTCCCTATTCAACAACGGAAGAAGAGCTGGCAAATCAATTCGCCGAGTGCGGAACTGTTGCGAGCGTAAAGGTCATCACTGACCGAGAAACCGGCCGCAGCAAAGGCTTTGCGTTTGTTGAAATGGGCACAGACCAAGAGGCTGCTGCGGCAATCTCGAAGTTCAACGGCATGATGGCGGGCAGCCGCGCCATGACCGTAAGCGAAGCTCGTCCTATGGCTCCCCGCGAAGGCGGCGGCGGCCGTGGTGGTGGCGGATACGGCGGCGGCGGCGGTGGTCGCGGCGGCGGTCGTTGGTAATAAAAAAGCCTCCGGCATTGAAGGCGCGGAGGCTTTTAACTGATCGACGGATCATCGCTCAGGCGTTAGTGGAAAACTGGAAGGGTCGCTGGAATTTCCCGCGGCCCTTTTTCATTTCTGAGTTCAACTTCGGGTTGGCCGACCTCGATCTCCTCCTCTTCGAAGCGATCCTCTTCAGAACCGTCGTCGAGCCGAACATCTGTCGCCTCTATATCAAAAATCAGATCCTGACCGGCGAGAGGATGATTGGCATCCAAAACAATCTCATCGGGCCTGATCTCAATCACTCGGTAAAGCAGACCATCGGGAAGCGACACTTCCATCCCGAGAAAGGGCTGACGTTCAATCGGCCACTCTTCGGCCGCGATCGTATGAATGCGTGTCGGGTCGTAATACCCGTAAGCATCCTGAGCATGCACGAAGATCTCGCGACGCTCCCCTTTAGTGAGATTTTGCATCTCACGTACAAGACCAACCAGACCCGCCTGTGAGCCACCCTGGAGGTCAGTGCTGACGTTCTGATTCACTGACGTACTGATAACGTGACCAAACCGGTCCTTAAGCGTGCATCGAAATGAGACGATTTGCGCAGACATTGGATCCTCCTTCCCGTTGATACATCTACAGTATCGGTCGGCGCGAAGGAGGAACAGGTAAAGTTAGCGTTAAATACCTAGTAACCGAACAAAAACAGCGCCGTTCTGACAATGGCGCTAGTGGCCAAGCCTACGGCGGAGCTCCCGCAGACGTTCGATTGTTGCGGATTCTCGTAATTTGAGAATCTTATCAAAATCTTCAGCTTGATAAACTCGGCGCCTTGAGTCCTTGGCCCCCAAAGCTCGTACATCGTCGTAGGCCGTATAGGGGGACAACGCCGCACGCACGCGAGCAAAGACACCGCGAACGGTGTTCTCGTCAATTCGACGGTAGAAGAGTTCACGAGCTTCACGACTCAACTCAGAGTACAGCACTTGATCGTCGGCAATTTTGGCATCAAGTGGGTTTTCAAAACCGTAAAGCAGGCTTGTCTTGAAATGCTCGGCTCGAACCTTATGAATTTCACCAGGGTGCGGGCCTTTAAAAAGATCATCAAAGTCCCACGGAAAAATGCCAAGCTTATAAGGCTTCTTAGAAGCATCAATGTAGACATAGACTTCGTCGGCAAAATCGCCATTCATTAATAGCGAGTTCACCAAAATCCAGTCCATGTATGAGCGAAGTTCCATCTTCTCACGAAGAGATTGAAGTAGCGCATCTCCAGAGAGATCTCGCACGTCAGAATAAATGGCCTTGAAGTGCGCTTGTGCAGCCGAGTCCTTTAATGATTCGGCCGAATCAACAGTGCTCACCGAAGCGCCGTAGCTTCGGCGCCCAATCCAAGAATCCTCACCAACCACACGACGAATAGCTCGCTTCGGCTTTTCCGTCGCCAAGTAAAGGCCCTGCGGCTCACCATTGATAAACAATCGCGCATACTCCGTTCGCAGATCAAAGAGCTCAAGGCTTCGAAACATCTCAAAACCCAATCGTGTTGAAACATATCCCGAGTCCTGCCACATGCTGACCAGGTTAAAAGTCTTTGCCTTCACACCCGTGACACCGGGAAGCTCCACTTTTTCTTGAAACTCGAGTTCAAGACAGCGACGCTCCGCCGAGAGACAGCTTTGACCGCGAGTTCTTAACTCCACCGGAAGCGTTTGCTTCACGACACCATCGATCTCGATCGCGGCTTGACCCTGAATCGAAACTTTCTTGCCCTTAGAGGTCCTCAAGATCTCATGACCGTCGCCTGGAAGCTCAACGCGGATCACATTCACCTCTGCGAGGGCTTGCGACGACACAATCAGGCCCAGACAAAGACCAGCGGTGACAAAAAGTGGCTTCAGTTTGAACGACATTGCGCTCTCCTGCAAAAGGGGTTGCCTTCTGGATCAATCCCCCTACCCCACTGCAGGATTTAGACTCAGTCTGAATTATTCGATATGAAGGCTGTTGAAGACGCGCGAATCGTGATCAAACTCATAGAGCTCACCTGACTCAAGGTCAAAATAAGCGCCATGAAGACTCAGGCGCCCCTCCGCAATTGCCGTTTGGACAAAGGGAAAGGTCCGCAGGTTGTCGATCGAGATTGCGATCGATTCGAGTTCACACTGACGACAAAGCACATCCTCGTCAGCTGCGTCGTTGTCTCGCAACACTTTCTCGCGAGCGGGAGCCGCAATCTGCATCCACTGTCCGACAAAACTTCCTTGGACGGGATTTTCATTCTGCATCAACGATCGAATGCCACCACACTGGCGGTGACCAAGAATCACGATATTCTCAACACGAAGATTCACAACCGCGAATTCAATCGCCGCGCTGACGCCGTGATAAGTGCCGCCGCTCTCAAATGGCGGCACCAGGTTGGCCACGTTGCGAACAACAAACATCTCACCGGGAGAGGCATCGGCCAAAATCGCCGGATCAACACGAGAGTCGCTACACGCGATCATCAGAGTCTTGGGAGTTTGCCCTCCCTGTAGGCGCCGATAGATGGAGCTATCGGGGTCGAAGTAACGGGTTCTAAAACGGCGGAAGCCAGCCAGTAGTCGTCGAATCTCTTTCGATTGCATCTCTTACCCCACGCGGTAGCAGTTTTATGCTGACGATTCCACGATTAGTCAAAGCAAAGGGCCGACCTCGCTTGAGGGCAGCCCTTTGTTTTGACCGTGGTCTGTCGTTGATCAGTTCAAAACAAATGGCGTGTGGCGATCCGCCATTGCGTGCTGCTTTGCTTCCAAAGCCTTGATAGTCTGATTCAGATTCACCATCAATGCATCGTATTGCGCCTCGCTCATGTTGATCACCCAGAACGTTTCATACTCAACGTAGGCAAACATACCGATCGCCGCTGTGCCCGCGAATTTTGCAGGAACGCTCATTTGCTGCGTCATCACTTTCAGTGATTCATACACCCGCAAAACTGATGCGCGAACTTTACTCATATCGCCACGCGAAAGATTCCATGCCTCTTTCACAAGTGCCGCCGTCGGCTGTGCGCCTGAAAGCCACTTTTGAATCAGCTTGTAATTTGCCGCAACAGTCACGCCCGTCGCTGCTGCCGAAGATCCTGTGTTCAAAACATCGTTCTCAAACATATCAGAAACCTGGCGACTGCCTTCAAATGACATCTTCAAGATCTGATAGAACTTGATTTGCGTTTCAATCATCACGATCTCAGCTGCTTGCTTCACAGCAAAGTCCTCGGCTGCTGCGACGGCGGCCGACGATGAGGCGATTTCCGCCGGGATTTCGATTTCAGCAGCATTCGCGAAATGCGATAGACCCATCACAAAAACAAGCGCAGTAGCGAAGACAGATTTCATACAAAGACTTCCTCTCTGATAGTTGAAGTCGACGATTTTACTCTAGACAGAGGTCCCGTTTCGAGTACTCAAATTGTTTAGGAATCTCTGACAATCGGGCATGTAAGAATCGCCCTGCTTATCGTTCAAGTCCGATCGTCCCTTTCCATTGACTCTAACCAGGCGCGCTCCGACTCTATTCGCAGGGAGGTCTCAATGGGAAAAATTGCACACTTGCTTCTGCTCTGCCTGATGTTTACAGCCCCGGCCTATGCGGCGACAGGAGGTTCAGGCTTCATGGTCGGGCTCAGCGTTATCAGTCTCAACGAAGCCTATGATGGAACGACCGTCGGTAACAGCGAATCCTCTCGAACGGTGGCAGACATCAAAATGGGCCTGGTGATGACGAGCGGTCTCTATGTCGGTGGTATCTACGACTCCCGAAACGATGACTACAGCGGAAGCAAGCAGGAGCGTACCGCTTTTGGGGCGACGGTCGGGTATCACAGTGGCGGCTGGTTCCTTGACGGCTCGGTATTTTTGGATTCAACGCTGAAACTCTCGAGCTCAACGAAGCTAGAAAAGGGAACCGGCTTTGGTATCGACCTCGGGCGCAACTTCGATATCACCGCGAACACCTACGCGGGACTTCAGTTCTCCTACAAGTCGATTTCGTACACTCAGGTCAACGGCACTGAGGTCAGCAATAAGATGAAATCCGAGACATGCCCGATGCTCAACGTGGGTGTGATGTTCTAGTGTCGATGAGCTTCCGAAAGAGAACCACGTGGGCAACCAGCGCGCCGCCCACGCAAACTGGCGCAATTAAGAAATAGGGAACGTGCATCACCAGCTGCAACGGTGTTTCGAGCGGCCATGCGAAGGGCAGCGGAGAGCTCAACATCGCAACGCGGCCGACGTTCAAGAGCAGCAAAAAGCCGATCACATTGAAAACCAAGGCGAGACGCCGAGCTTCGTTCGGACGAGTTTTCATCAGTGCCAGCATTAAAACTGAGAGCAGGCCGGTCGCAACATCAAAGTTTCGACCCGTCCAAGTCATCGTCATTGGAATAACGCCATCGAGAGCCCAACGATGAAGAATGAGCTCCAGCGGGAATCGGAAAAAATGAAAACCCACTAGAGCCGAGAATGAGAGGTTCTTTGCGAGTGCCGCCCCCACTGGACCGATAGCAAAAACCAACGATACCAAATTCACGCCGGCAAAAAACCACACGAGCCGAGGCATCGGCTGTTCCTGCAAGACGCCAGAGCGCACGATGCCGTAAATAAAAAACAACCACACCGCAAGACCGGCCGCCACCGCCACCGTTATCAGCGCTGCATGCTTCGCGCGGTATCGATAGGATCGATAGACCGAAAAAAGGACCGCAAAAACAACCCAGCACACGACAGCCATAAAAAGTGCCGTCGACAGAACGTCTGGAGTTTTAAAATTGAACATGCTCCATCATGGACACACCTCGTCCCGACAAAGCAAATAAAACTTAGGCACCAATGAGAACAGTGCGCATTGCGATCGAACCGTTTTGAATCACCGCCGTAGGATACGTCAACGACTCATCCGCATCGGCTGCACCCAGAATCGGCAACAGCGGTAGATAGTGCTCAATTGACGGGTGAGCCCGCCGGAACTGTCGTTCATTAAATGCGGTCAGGTCGATAAGCCGATCCCAGCGTCGCGCGCTCAACTCTTTTTCAACAATCGCGTCAAATTCAACAGCCCAATCAAATGCCGGAGCCTCGGTTCGCCAAATAATTTCGCGAAGATTATGCACCAGGTTGCCACTGCCAACAATAAGGACGCCCTGTTCTCGGAGTCGACGCAATTCTCGACCAAGCTCGAAGTGCTGCTGAAGCGTCATGATTCGATTCAAACTCATTTGCGTAACTGGAACGTTGGCCTCCGGAAACATCAGACGCAAAACAGCCCAGCTACCGTGGTCCAATCCCCATTCTCCAGTCGGCTCGGCCACCTTCGCCAACTCCTTCGCCAACTGCAGAGCCCCCGGGGCTGGATACTGAATCTGATACAACTCGTCGGGAAAGCCGTAAAAATCATGAATGGTCTTTGGCTTTTCAACCGACACTACCTTCGTTTTGTCGATCACCCAATGGGCGGAGATCACCAAAATCGATTTTGGCTGCAGCGTCTTACCCAAGGAATACAAGGTCCGGGTGAACGAGTTGTCGTCAATGATATTCATCGGAGACCCATGGCCAACAAATAGCAATGGCATTTTGTTTTTCATAGAGTCTCCGATCATCGTGTTCGAGTCGTTTATCTCATCTTATTTCTTTGGCGCGGGTCGACCGGCCTGGATGCGAAGTGACAATGTCACCTCGTCTCCTACCGTTGGACCCGCCTCAACCATGGCGTTCCAAGTCAGACCAAAATCCTTGCGATTGATCTTGGTTTTCGCATCAAATGCCGCCTTCTGGTTTCCGTAACCATCAACGACCGTACCAAGATACTTAGCATCGAAGGTCACTTTTTTGGTGATGCCTTTGATCGTCAAATCGCCCGTCAATTTAAATGACTCTGGCTTTCCCGAGATTGCCGAGCTTTTAAAGCTCATCTTTGGGAACTTCGCGACATCAAAAAAATCCGGACTCTTCAGGTGATCGTCGCGTTTTGCAACACCTGTATCAATCGATCCGATTTCAATATTCGCTTCGACCGAAGATTTCTCGAACTTCTGATCCAAAACAAGTTTTCCGTCGTACTTGCGGAACGCGCCCTCAACGGTCGAGATCACCAAGTGCGGAACTTCAAAACCAACCTTCGAGTGCATCGGATCGATGTCGTAAGACCCCGCCTCGAACTTCGCCGCTCCCGCCTGCGCCGTTGCAACCAAACCGACCGTGAGAAGTGAACCAATGAAGCCACCAAGAATACCTTTAACTGATTGAGCCATAAAACCTCCCTTTGAGATGAACTCATCATCGACCGATTCCTCTTGTTGCGTAAGGAGACATATTCGGCATATCATTGTTCTATTTATTGCAACAATCAACGGAAGGCACCGTCGCCGTGAAAGTCGATCTCAATCGGATTGCCGTTTTCATTCGACTCTGCGAGCTGGGCAGCTTCACCAAAACGGCGCAGGTGCTCAAACAGCCAAAGTCGCGGGTGAGTCGCACCATCGCTGCCCTTGAAGCCGAGGTCGGAGTTCCGTTGATCTATCGGACGACGCGAAAGTTTCAGCTGACCGATGCAGGTCGCCGCTTTCTTGAGCGCTGCAGAGAACCCTTCGACAATCTGACCAATGCCATCGGCGAAGCCAGCACCGAACACGAGCGTATCGCCGGCCTTATTCGCGTCACCGCACCAGACGATATCGGGACCGAAGTCCTGCCTCGGCTCTGCGAAAGGTTTCTTTCCGATCATCCAGATGTTCGATTCGAGCTGGTCGTGACCAATCAATTTGTCGATCTTGTGCAAGAGTCTGTCGATGTCGCCATTCGCATCGGTCTATTGCGCGACAGCACACTTCGCGTTCGACGAATTGGCAGCATCCGATCGGGCATCTACGCAAGCAGCAAGTTCCTGACGAAGCACGGCCCCCCATCGATCGACACGTTGATCAAATATCCTTGTCTGACCTTTTCGCCGATTGCCCATCGCGGAGTTTGGAATCTCGAGCGCCGCGGAGAAAGACGAACCGTTGATGTTGATTCGATCGCTGTGAGCTCCAATGTTTTTGCAATTCGCGCGATGACCGTGGCCAGCATGGGCCTCGCCGTTCTTCCAGAGTTTGTCACCATTGGTACTGACCTTGTTCGCGTCATGAAGGACTGGCAAACCGTTGCCGTCCCTCTACAGATTCTGACGCCAGCACCCAAAAATGCGCCCATCCGTGTGCGCGCTTTCGTCGACTTTATCAGCAAAGAGCTCGACAGACAGATGGCAACCACTGATCGCTAGAGACGCTTCAAAATCCGTTTTCGATATTGGTAAGACGTGAAGTAGTAAATCTTGCGAAGAGGCCAAGACATGCGGTGAAAGAGAAAGACGACCAGCGGTCGCAAATTATAGTACGTTTGCAGAAATACGTTGTAGTAGATCCGGACGAACATCTGCCGAATCCGCCAGCGCTCTCCCCACAGCGTACCCCATACTCTTTTCACGAAGTCGATGCTGTCCGCGCGATTCGTCCACATCAATGCGATGCCCGCCTCTGAAGATGGATCACGACTCTGACGACGTGCCAGCGCGATCCCCTTAAGACCAACGACTTGGCCATCAATCAGATAGCGAAACCGAACTTCAGCATCTGATGCTTTCACAATTTCTTGGACCTGCGAGCGGCTATAGGAATGAATTGGTTTTCCAAGTGGAATCATTCCGATTGCCAACCTTGGATCCTCAACCGAAAGCTTCAGCGCATCTGCAACCCAACGGCGCACAACTCCGACCTCTTCTGTCATATCCAGATTCTCGCGATAGGCCATCAGGGCGTTCGCGCCATAGGTTCTTTGCGGCTGGATCCCCGCCGCTGACTTCTCCTCAAATGCCGCCAAGCTTGATCGCCCATCAGGCAAATACTCAAGATACAGCCATCCGTCGCGTCGATTGGCCTCAAAGAGCTTAAAATCTTTCATCGCAAGAGACACAAGCCATGGCCGCAGCACCCGAAGGCATATATCAAAGTGAACGTCCGTGTTGTACATCGTGAGATACTCTCTCACCCGCATTGCAAGTTCTCGCGCCGGCTCGCGTCGCTCTCGAGGTCGACAGTACTCGAGCAGGGACAGAAGAATTCGCTTCTCAATATAGGGAAACTGAACAAATCGCGGAAACTCTGTCGCCCAAGGAACATCGGGTTGTTTGCCTACGATCAAAGAGCAAAGTCGACCGATTTCATTTCGAACCGCCAGCTCGTCGACATAGAGACCGCCAATTGGCGTCGCCAGAATCTTCTTCTTGCGAGACTCTTTCAACACTCGCTCCGCCCAACGTCGCGCAAGATCGCCGGCCGTCATCTCAAACGAGAGCCACGTGATCTCTTTTGAAGCAGAGTTGAGAAACCCAAACGATGCCTGATCGGCCATTAACGCTCCCCATCGATCATTCGACTACTCAGACCTTAGCGACATCGGCTAAATTTTGTCTATGATCGACTCTCGAAATAAGTCCATTCTCTTGTCTCACGCCGATGGCACAGGAACTGCCTATTCTCCGGAAGAGCTGATGACTTTGAGAATCAATTCTTGGCCGGGCTGGCGATGTTCGGCTGGGTACGACAATATCCACGTTCGACCAGATGGGAATGTCTTTCCCGCGACCTGTGATTTCGCTGCGAACTATGGGAATGTCTACTCTGGTTCGCTGAGCTTCGCCAAGACCTGGCTCACCTGCAATGTGAAATGGTGCATGTGCGGATCCGACATGCGTTTGCGAAAAGCGAAGACCGAAACTTTGCAGAGAGAGCTCGAGCAGCGCGATACCAGTTCACCGCCCGAGGTCACCGGGCCGCTCAAAAGTCCAGATGATGCTCAATTCGTGTCATCCATTCACTTTCAGGAGACACAGCGTTTTCCAAAGAGCGTGACATGGGATATTTCAAAACGCTGCAATTTCAAATGCACGTACTGCAATCCTCGAATCTCCAACCAAACCGATCCTCTCCGCACGCGTGACGAGGTCTTTTCTGCGGCCTTCAAGATCATGAGGGACTTCGCCCCGTCGCAACGGATCAGCTGGATCTTCACCGGCGGCGAACCAACGCTTCACCCGTTTTATCTTGAACTCTGCGAGATGCTATTCGGCAAACAACATGTCGTCCACACACAGACCAATGGTAGCCGCCTCCCTTCTTACTATGCCGAGCTCATTCGTTGGAGCTGTGTTGGGATCAGTGTTCACCTGGAGTTCGCGTCACCCGAAAAGATCGCCGAAGTGACTCGAGCAATCATTAAAATGAAGCTCAGCGATCCTCAAGCCAGCCGCCACTGGTTCGGAGTCCGAATCATGGTTGCACCCGGAATGTTTGAGAAGGCTCATGCACTCTACAAGACTCTGATGGCCATCCCCGACATCGGCCCCCACGGAACCGTCTACATGTCGGCGCTTTATGATAAAAATGAATACGATCAGATGATGACTTACGATCCTGATGAGTTTCGCGCCATTCTCGCCCTATCCTAAAAAAACGACCCTAGCCGCGACGCTTCAATTGAGGCAGGGTGAGATATCGCGCCAGGGCCTCTAGTGATATCATTTCCACCTATGGCAAAAAACCCCTCCATTTGCGCCTATCCATTCATGCAGCTCTCGACCGTACCGGCGGGTTTCTTTCGCCCATGCTGCTACTACTCGGATATGCTTACTCATCAAAACGGAACCAACTTTTCAGTAACCAGCGATCGCATCGCCACGGTTTGGAATAGCGATGACTTGCGAAACATTCGCAAGAAAATGCTAAACGGAGAAAAGTTGCCGAAGTGCAGCCAGTGCTACTCTGAAGAGCTGGCCAGCGAAACCAGTCTGCGCCTGCGCAGCCTCAAAGATTGGAGCGATCACCCCGTCGTTCATGCTGCCTTTGTCGAGGCCGAGAAAAACGAGGGCCATGTCTCCAGTAATCCGCTCTACCTCGAGCTGAAGCCCGGAAATCTCTGCAATTTGAAATGTCGGATGTGCAATCAATTCGACAGCAGCTCTGTGGCCGCCGAGATCAAAGAATTATCAAAAAAGTACGAAGGCCTCATCGCAAAGGATGACCCGCGGCTCTTCGACAAATCGGCTCTCGAGGTCGACTTCAGTGTCGATCAAATGCCCAACTGGTCGCAAATCCCAGAGTTCTGGGACGACATCGCCAAGCTTTTGCCTTCAGTTGAACAGCTCAGTTTTGCCGGTGGCGAACCGACTCTACTCCCAGAAGTCCAACGTCTTCTCGAAATCTGTGTGAAAGAGGGATACGCAAAAAACATCTGCGTTTATCTGTCTTCCAACTTCACACGCCTCAACAATGACTTCATTGAGCTCTCAAAACATTTTCGCCTGTTTGAGTTTATCGCCAGTATCGATGGCACAAGTGCGGTGCAAGAGTATATCCGACATCCATCGCGCTGGCCGACGGTTGCTGAAAATTTTCGCCGTGTAAAAGAACATGTGCGCCCCCACCAAACCAAGCTCCTCGTAAACCTCACATTGCAGATGTACAACATCATGTCGTTCACCGATGTTCTTTACTGGATCGAAGATCTTGCAAAAGAAAAACCGGCATTTTTTCAGCATCCGTACGCAATCAACGTCTTGTATTTCCCACGCTATCTTTCAATCGACATTCTTCCTCAAAGCCTCCGTCCACTCGCCGCGAGTCGCATCGACGCTTATGTGAAGCAATCAAAACTCATCAAGACAATGCCCGGCCTTGGCGACCGTTTTGAGCTCATACAACAACAGCTTCGCCAACCATTGCCAGGGGACTATCGCGAACGAATTCAAGATTTTTGGAACTACACGCGAATGCTCGATAGCCAACGAAAGCAATCGCTGGCCAATGTAGAGCCGGCACTTTATGCCGCTGTCGCCTCTGAAGTGAACCGACTCGAAATTCCTGATTTCCCAGTATTGCCCTGACGTGGAGCCCAATATGCCGACGCCACCACAGGATGAGTCAGGCCGCCTCCCCGCCGGCATTTGCCCCCTGCCGTGGATGCATTTCAGCGTCAATACCGACACTTCGCTTCGCGTTTGCTGCAACACCGACCACGGTGGCCACATCCGCGATGAGTCCGGCGAACCTTTGCACCTCTCCGATATCGCTTCGCTTTCCGACGCCATCAATCGTCCGTCAATTAAACAACTGCGTCAGCAAATGATGAAAGGCGAACGCCCTGACTTCTGCAAGAGCTGCTATCGCATCGAAGACGCCGGCGGCACTTCGGTGCGGCAGTTCTATTTGCGCAGCTTCGGCAATGAATTGAAAGCGCAGCTTCGCGAAACGCTCGACGACGGCACGGCCGCAGGACGCATTTCCTATATCGATATGTCTCTCAGCAATAACTGCAACTTGAAGTGTCGCATGTGCAATCCCTATGCGTCCTATGCGCTGAAGAACGACTTCGATGCCTGCAACCTGCCCTACTTTCAAGGCGGCGCTGAACGCGCCAATGCCGGATGGAAAGACGAAGAGCGCCTTCTCAGAATTTTCACCGAAAGCCTCGAAACCACAAACGAGATCCTGACGACGGGAGGCGAACCCTTCCTCTCAAAGCTCCACATCAAGATTTTAGAAAGCGCCGTGCAATCGGGCGCAAGTCAGCACATTGTCCTGCGGTACCACACCAATCTTACACTCGTTCCACCACGCCTGGTGGAACTGTGGGCCAGCTTCAAAGCCATCGAGGTTCACGCCAGCATCGAAGCCTTCGGCGAACTCAACGAGTACATTCGCTATCCATCATCTTGGGAGACAACTCGAAGAAACTTTGAGAAACTCATTGAACTAAAAGGTCGGCTTCCACTCTGGATTGAAGTGCATACCTGCTTTCAGGCTTATGGACTCTTGAACATTCCCGAGCTCCTCGCCTTTTTGAGGAACTACCAAGCCGTTGTTCCAGCCATGCCGTACTTTATAGGCCTCAGCAATCCAGCCCATCTTGCAGCCGAGGTTCTTCCGCTCGAGCTGCAAAATCTCGCTCGACATCAAACATGGAACTACATTGATACTCATTACCGCTCACTCTGCAGCGGTCCATTTGGCGAATTCAATCGCGAGAAAATTGATATCCTCTTGGGCCACTTTTCCGCCCTCAAAGAGCAATCGCCGCACTGGGATGAATTCATTCGCTACACCAACGCCATCGATCGGCTACGCGGCCAATCGATTGAACGCCTCATTCCGGAGATTCAGCCGTTTTGGCCAAAGGCTTAAGCTTCCACAGATCGCCCAGCGATGTCGCAATGAATCTCGACATAATGCGATAGCCCCGATTATCGCCCCGCTCATCATAGGCGCAGTGAACTTCGTCACCATAAATGGTTTCTTTGATATCTCGAAACACACTCGTCAAAGAGACCACGGGTACGCCCTGCTTTTTAAGCGCCTCGGCCGGATGAACGATTGAGCGAAGGTATCGCTCGCCAGTGATCCAACGCGCACGCTTCAGTTCGTCTTCTGAAAGCGTCTTATCGAGATCTGGGATCGGCTGGATGAAATGAGCGTATTTTAATCCCATCGATTCCGCCGTCGCCCGAAGCGACAGAATA
>JAEUWE010000104.1 GCA_016791465.1 Pseudobdellovibrionaceae bacterium | reverse complement strand
AAATAGCGCCTACTACACCGAAGCCAATGCTGGCTCACTCCCATCGTCAACGCCGACCGTGACTGTTACGTTCGATACCGCTGAACAGTGGAACTGCTCATTACCGAGTGAGTACATGACCGTTGATCTATCAAACATGGCGGATACATCAACCGCTCTTGGCGCCGCTATGGCCGCTTGTGACGATGCCCTCAGCTATCGAAACGATACCGGCGCAACCGACGGCTACCCGTGCGGTGACGCTCGATAACGAACTCCGCTTTACGTTTTAAAGACCTGGAATTTCAAGACGCTTCCCAACAAAAAGAACCGACTGATTCTTCAGTCGGTTGTGGGAAGCGAGTTCACGTACCGAGACCTGGTACTTGCGAGCAATCGTCGCGAGGTTCTCTCCACGCCGAACAACGTGTGTGGTTTGTTTCGCGATCGCCTTTGCAGATTTCACATTTTTCTTCGCGACTCGACCGACAGCGCCAGTACGCACGACGGTTTTAATTCCACGCTCACTGGCTCGAACCGACTGAGGTCCCTTGGGACTTGCTGGAGTCCGATCGTCCTTCTTTCGAATCTCAAGCTGCGACGATTTCGCTGGTCCCAAAGTCGCCACATCTTCAGACGGCAAACGCAACCGTTTGCCGACGTTGAGAACACTTCGCTGCGAGAGACGATTCAATCGTAAAATCTGTGTCTGGCTGATATTGAATCGACGTGCAATCGACGAAATCGTGTCGCCGCGACGAACTCGATAAAACGAATAGTCATCCTCCGCGATATACCGCGTTGATTGACCGGCTTTTGCCGCTTCCGCCGCAGCCAACGCTTTCGCCTCTTGACCCTTTGGTACGCGAAGCACGAGCTTTGCGGCCCCTCTCGGCATTGGCGCGACTCCACGCTTGTACGCCGGGTTCAAATCGCGAAGGTCGTCGTACTCAAGCCCCATCGCTGTCGCGAGACGACGAATGTCGACTGGTGAATCAAACTCAACCGTCGAGAACTCAAGCGCCGGAAGGTAGTCGATATCGGTGAAGCCGTACTTCTCGGGCTCCTTTGCAATCAGTCGCGCGGCCAAAAATTTTGGAACGTAGTTGACCGTTTCTTGCGGCAGACGATTTTCGCGGGCGAGCTTCCAAAAGTCGCGCGTCTTGTTCGTCATCACCAGATTCTTCACTCGGTTCTCGCCAACATTGTAGCTTGCGATCGCCAGGTACCATGCGCCAAAGAGATTGTAGAGACCCTTAAAATAGTCAGCAGCCGCGCGAGTCGCGAGTACAAAGTCACGACGATCGTCGACAAACGAATCGATACGCAGGCCGTAACGCTTACCCGTTCCACGAATAAACTGCCAGTAGCCAACAGCACTGGCTGAACTATGGGCTGTTGATGAAAACCCTGATTCGATAAGCGCAATATAGATCAAATCCTCAGGAAGTCCTTCTTTGCGAAGAATCTCCTTCATGATCGGCGTGTACCGGGTACTGCGCGAAAGATAGCGCTCCATGTGCGGGCGCCCAGATCCTTGAAAGTAGTCGATCCACTTCAATACGAGGCGGTTGACCTCGATTGGAATTCCAACAAGGTCGGCGCCGTTGTCAGCAAGGTCATTCGGCGGAGCCTGAACGTCCTTCCCAATCACACCAGTGCCACCCTCTGCTGGGGATGAACTTCCATAAGCCGCAGCTCCCGCCGCAGCTGTCCCCTCCATCTTCACCGATCGAGTCGCACACGCAGTGAGCGACGCCGAGGCGAGAAGGAGAGCCACAATAAGTTTTTGACGCACGTGCTCAGATTTCTTCATGTCGTTCTATCAAGGTAAACGCAGAAGCCAAGTCGCGGCAACGAAAAGCCGTCGCATCGACCATCAACTCTCCCCAGGTCCGAACAGACCTGGTCTATGGTCGAGGAGAGCCAGGAACGCTTTTCCAGAGCGGCTCCTGCGCTATAACCGTTCCCTCTTCGAGCACACGATAGAGCAGCATATTCCGCAAAATCGCTTTCACGTAGAATGACGTCTCAGAATAAGGCAATTCATCGATCCAAACCTCAAACTCCGGTGCCGAAGTCCGCGTCGTTTCAAGCCCCTGCAAACCGCCTCGGACCTTGAGCCAGCGGTCGAGTCGTGTTGGTCCTGCGTTGTAAGCAGCAAGCGCAAGAGGAACGTGCCCTTTGAACTGTCCGAGCATCTTCGCCACATAGTGCGTTCCCATTGGAATGTTGCGACTGGCCTCAAACATGTCATCCGGCAAATTCAATTTTCCAAGCTTAAGATCATCGGCAATCTCTTTCGCCGTCGGTGGAATCATCTGCATCAAGCCCATCGCATTCGATGTCGATACTGCCCGCGGATTATAACCTGACTCTTGCTTTGTCAGACTTCGCGTGACGATTGGATCGACGCCTTTGTTTTTCGCGGCCGTCTCAAAGAGTGCTCGGTGCTCATCCGGAAACGCCGCTCGCATCACGTCCATCCGACGCAATTCAAACTTCGCATCCCATGCCTGATTGGCCATCCGCGCAGCCGTCGGAAAGCTCTTCACACTCGCCAAAATTTTCGCACGAATAGCCTTCGCCTCTGGCGTCACCGGTTGCGGCAAAATTTTGAGCTCATCCTGTGCCTCATCAAACCAACCCGCACCGATTAGAATCTGTGCGCGATCCCAAGCCATGCGTTCTTCAGCGGTGAGCCACGTCTTCACCTCAAGCTTTGGCGTTTCTTTAGACCATTCGATTTTTCCACCCGAGGTCTCAAGCCGCGCTCGCAATCCATAGTAGCTGAATGGATAACGACGCATCAACTCATCGGCCTGTGCCTGCGCTTTGTCGTTTTTCATGCGCTGAAGAACACGCCACAACCAATAGCGCGCCTGAATTTCTAAACCTTCGGTCGTCGACGTCGTCAATAGTCGCTCAAACCACTGCGCTGCCCGCGGATCATCGCCGTCTCGATAGGCCTGAAGGCCCAATCGAAACAACGCCGTTCGCGACGCCGCTGTTCCGGCGTGCTTTTCGAGCAAGACCTCAGCAACATGCTTCATCGCCTTCCAGTCCTCGACAGCGTAGAGCGCATCCAGCGCCATCTCTAAATGCTTCGTCGATCGCGGAGCACCACCGCCCAGAGCCGTTGCCCGCGACAGTTCGGCTGCCTCATTCCAATAGCCGCGATTGTAAAGCACGCGAATCCACTCTGCCGCACGCTCTGGATCAGCCTTGCCCATCTCTTTCAGAACGGAATCGCGCACCGGAATAAATTTATCCGCGCCCTTATCGACAACCGAAATCAATGTTTCCAAAATGCGATCAGAAGCCCACCGCACCCGAGCACTTCCAGGAAACTCTTTGAGCAGCTTCACGGAGTCCGACACCGCCGGAACCAGATCGCCAGACTTTAGTAACTGTGTGATACGATCAAAGAGCTCAAGCTCGGCCTCACTTCCCTCTGGCACTTTTGGCTGTACCAGCTGCGGACCATTCACCGCATAGTCAGGAGCGACGGATGGATCTAAAGTTCGAAGTCTTTCGCGAACATCAGCTTGATCTTGCTCTGCCAACGATCGCCGCAAAAACTCCTTTGCCGCCTCTGTTTTCT
>JAEUWE010000049.1 GCA_016791465.1 Pseudobdellovibrionaceae bacterium | reverse complement strand
CATTTATCAGTGGATACCTTGAAGGAAAAACGCCGCTTCCTTGTGTGAACTGCAATACATTTTTGAAGTTCGATCATCTGATCACACGTATGCAGGAGCTTGATTGCGACTTTTTGGCGACGGGCCATTATGCGAAGATCGAGCCCGGCCTCGACGGGCGACCGATGATCGTGACCTCTGACGACAGCTGGAAGGATCAAACCTATTTCCTTTTCACGATTGATCCGGTCGTTGTGCCGCGTTTGATGTTTCCGATTGGACATCTCAATAAGTCCGAGGTTCGCGCGATTGCTGAGGACAAAGGGCTCTTGATTGCGCGAAAGAAAGATTCGACAGGAATCTGTTTTGTCGGCAATCAGGGCTATTCGCAATTTATTGAAACCCATGCTGACCGATCGCGTTTTATCCGAGGCGTAGTGAGGCTGTATCCCTCTGGCGAGGTGCTTTCACGCCACGACGGCATTCATCATTTCACCTATGGTCAACGCAAGGGCCTTGGTGTGCAAACGCGTGGCTCGACGGAGAAACCGCTTTTTGTTTTGCGCATCGATGCCGGTAGCGGCGACGTTTGGGTTGGCGATGAAGAGCACTTGTTTTCACGTTCGGTCAAAATCAAGGACACGCGCCTACTGGGAGCGGTTGTCGAGGGTGAGCGGCTCAAGGTGAAGATCCGTTACGCTCATAAGGGCGAGTATGGCGTATTGAAATCGATTCCCGATCAGCCCGGTGAGTTTGAAGTCGAGTTTGATGAGCCCGTGCGTGCGGTGACGCCAGGCCAGGCGGCCGTGTTTTATCGGGATGCTCAGCTTGTTGGTGGAGGATGGATTCAGTGAGTGAGAATCGGCCAAATCCCTATGAATTCATCATGCACACCTGGGGATGCAAGGTGAATACCTATGATACAGGCTTACTTCAGAACAGACTCAAAAGCGCTGGCAGCGAGATGTCGGCACCGCGTGTTCATGTTCTCAATACCTGTGCAGTGACTGAAGAGGCTTCGCGTGAGGCGGCTCGCGCTGTTCGTAAAATCAAGGCGCGCGAGCCTCTTGCAAAAATCGTCGTGACCGGCTGCGGAGCGCAGGTTGATGGCGGAATTTTCGATGCGCTCCCTGGTGCGGACTTGGTGGTTGCGAATTCTCACAAAGGGCAGATTGAAGAGCTTGTCGACCGTCTTTTTAAAGGGACTCTGGAAGAAAAAGTTTTTCGTTCCAATATCTTTCGAAAAGACGATCTTGAAGAGGGTGGCGGCCTTGAGGCTGATCACACGCGGGCGTTTCTCAAGATCCAAGATGGCTGTAATAGCTTCTGCACCTATTGCGTGATTCCGTTTGCCCGTGGCAAGTCGCGCAGTATTCCGATCGCTCGCATCGTGGCGCGACTGAATGAACTTATGGCCGCAGGTGCTCGCGAAGTCGTTCTGACCGGTGTTCATATTGGCGACTACGAAGATGGCGAAAAGCGTCTGGAGGACTTGGTCGAGACTGTTTTGAAGGCGACGTCGATTCCGCGAATCAGACTTTCAAGTCTTGAGCCGGTTGAGTTAACCGATCGTCTTTTGGCTTTGTTTGAAAACTCCCGTCTTTGTCCGCACTTTCACATGTCGATTCAAAGTGCCTCGACGCCGACCCTCGAGCGCATGCGTCGTCAGTACACGGCTCAGGATGTCGAGAGTGCATTGCTTAAAATTAAAGACACGCTTCCAAACGCATTTGTCGGCATGGATGTGATCGTGGGTTTTCCGGGTGAGACCGATGAGGAGTTTCAAGAGACGTATGAGCGATTGGCTCGACTTCCGTGGACGCGGATTCATGTTTTCCCTTATAGCGAGCGCCCTGGAACAAAGGCTCTCAAGCTAGAGGGATCGGTTCGCCAAGAAGAGCGCGTGCGTCGGGCTCAGTTCTTAAGAAGTCTTTCGACTAGTCGCTTTGAGCAGGCGGGGCGGGCCTTGGTCGGAGAGACATTGAAAGTTATGGGACTTCGCGGTGGTCGGGGACTTTCCGATAACTATTGGCCGGTGGAATTTGAGTCCGAGCTGTCTGCGGGGCAGTTCTCGAAGTTTAAAGTGACTGGATTTTGTAAGCCGACAAACGGTCGGATGGATGGATGGCTAAAAGGCCACGTCGTGGATGTGCCATGTTGAAGCTTGATGAACTCCACATTTTCTCTCGTCCCGATCTTTTGGAGCTGGCGCTCACGCATCGGTCTTTCGCTAATGAACAGGGTGGCGATACCGCGGCTCACAACGAACGCTTGGAGTTTCTAGGGGACTCGGTTTTGGGAGCTGTGCTTTCGGCCAAACTGATGGCGGAGTTTCCGACTGAAAACGAAGGTGCGCTTTCTAAGCGCCGTGCCAGTCTTGTGAACGAAGAGCGCTTGGCAGAGATTGCAACTTCAGTGGGTATGGCTGAACGCCTTCGTCTTGGTAAAGGTGAACTTAAAACTGGAGGAGCTTCAAAGCCCCGGATTTTAGCCTGTGGACTTGAGGCCTATATTGGCGCTGTGTTTCTTGATGGCGGATTCAATGCCGCAAAGACGATTATCGAAACGCTTTTCATTGATGAGATCGGACGTCTTCGCGAATCGGGTTTGGATTTCGAGCGAGATTTTAAAACACGGCTTCAGGAATACGCTCACGGTCAATATCAACTCACGCCGAGCTACGTGCTTGTCGATGAGTTTGGTCCCGCTCACGCGCGTTGTTTTAAAGTGGTGGTGCGATTTGGCGATCAGGATATCGCGATCGGCGAAGGTCGAAGTAAGAAGGCGGCCGAGCAAGAGGCGGCTCGCGCTGCAATTGAAAGTATAAAAATGAAACTGACAGAATCTGCCGCTGATGCGGTTGAGAAAGAAGCTGAGGAAACGAAATGATTTATCGTGCGGGATTTGTTGCGCTCTTGGGTGAGCCCAACGCCGGAAAAAGTACTCTCCTCAATGCTCTTTTGGGTGAAAAGGTGTCGATCGTCTCGGATCGCCCCCAGACGACCCGTCAACGCGTTCACGGTATCTTCTCGATTCCACAGGGACAGATTGTTTTTGTCGATGCCCCGGGAACATTGAAGTCGACGTCGGGAATTAACACCTTCTTGCAGGAAGAAGTTGAGTCGGTTTTGCACTCCGCTGACGCGGTGGTTGTGGTTTTGGAGCCAGAGACCTCGAAAGAGTCTGTCACGCGTCTTTTGGATCGTGCTAAGGCCTCGAAGCGTCCGTTTATAGTGATCGTGACAAAGGGAGACCTACTTCGCGGTGATCAAGCGCCCAAAGCCGTTGAGACTTTGATTGATAGCGGTCTTCCGTTTGTCGTACTGTCGCCGCTCAAGCGGGTTGAAGAAACTCGGCAAGAGATTGTCGATAAGGTTCTACCGCTTTTGCCAGAGTGTGAGCAGCCACTTTTTGATGAAGAGATGCTGACGACCGAGCCGATGCGTAAAATCGCGGCGGAGTTTGTTCGCGAGGCGTGCTTTAAGAATATCAAAGATGAAGTTCCTTATGGCTTGGCGGTTCGCGTTTCAAAGTACGAAGAGCCCTATGGCGATAAGCCGGTTACGAAAATCTATTGCGATATCATCGTCGAGAGATCGACCCACAAGGGAATTGTGATTGGCGCCAAGGGCCAGATGATCAAAGCGATCGGAATGGAAGCGCGTAAGGCGCTCGAGACTCTGATTGGTGGGCAGGTCTTCTTGGATCTTCACGTCGACGTGCGCGAGGGTTGGACATCGAATAAGCGTCTGATGAAGGAACTCGGTTATGTCGTCGTCAAAGAGTGAGTCGCTTTTTAAAGCCTATCGTCCGGTTTCTCGAGTGGCCATTATTGGCCGTCCCAATGTCGGTAAGTCGACACTGTTTAACTTTTTGACCGAGTCTCGCAAGGCCGTGGTGAAGAATCAGCCGGGCGTCACGCGCGATATTCTCATTGAGCCAGCTGAGATTTGGGGAAATAAGTTCGATGTGATCGACACCGGTGGCTTGACGGAGTCGCCCGATCTCTTTTCGCAGTTGATTCGCGAGCAAGTG
>JAEUWE010000001.1 GCA_016791465.1 Pseudobdellovibrionaceae bacterium | reverse complement strand
AGCAGCGGGTTGAGATTTTGAAATTGATCGCGCGCGATGCGAAGATCATGGTGCTTGATGAGCCGACGGCAGTGTTGACGCCATCGGAAATTGAAGAGCTCTTTCATATCTTGCAGCATCTTCGTGATTCTGGGCGGACGATCTTTGTCATCACTCACAAGTTGTCGGAAGTATTTTCCTTCTGCGATACATGGTTGGCGCTCAGGGCCGGCCGTGTTGGTGGTACGGGACTGATCGAGGGTACATCTCTGAATCAGGTTGTAAGGGCGATGGTTGGAAGTGACGTACCTCCTCTTCGAGAGCGCGCGGTCCGAAAGCCCGGCGAAGTATTCTTAAAGGTGCGTGATGTTCGGACCAATGAGCTTCAAGGCATGAGTTTGCGTGGCTTCAATATCGAAGTGCGGGCCGGTGAGGTTGTCGGAATTGCGGGAGTGGATGGCTCGGGCCAGTCTGAGTTGGTTGACTGCATTTTGGGACTCACAAGATTTTCTGGTGAGGTGAGTGTTGGGGGACGATCTGTTCGCTTTGGCGAAACGCGCGAGGTGCGTGATACTGGTGTGGCGCTTATTTCTGAAGACCGACATCATCAAAGTCTTTGGCTGGACGAGTCGGTTGAGCTGAATGCGGGTCTTGGTTTTGAGACATCGTTTGCGAACCGCGGTTGGTTGAATGTGGCGGCGTGGTCCAAGTCCGTGACGGGCTGGCTTGCAAGTTTCGATGTGCGCATTCCGACGATGCAGACGCCTGTAGCCAAGCTTTCGGGAGGCAATCAGCAGAAGTTGATTTTTGCACGAGAGCTATCGGGGCGAGAAACTCCACTGATTATTTGTCATCAGCCCACTCGCGGCGTTGATCTTGCTGCGATTCACTCAATTCACTCGGAGCTGATCGAGCGTCGAGATCAGGGCGCCGCGGTTCTTCTGATTTCAAGTGAGCTTGATGAGCTTCTCGCGCTTTCAGATCGAATTGTCGCCATCTCTGATGGGGTTGCGACGGGCGAGTTTGACCGACTTGGTGGAACGATGAATCGCGAAGCCATTGGTCGAGCGATGACCTGTGGAGCGACCACATGAAGAAACTATCTTTATTTGCTCCATTGATTTCTGTCCTGATTGGAATTTCGCTCTCATTGCTTCTTGTCCTAGCGCTGGGTGAGTCGCCAGTTTTGGTTCTTCAGGTTTTGGCAAATGGCGCGATTGGTTCGGCGACGTCATTTGGCTACTCGCTTTTCTATGCGACGCCGTTGATCTTCACGGGACTTTCTGTTTGGTGGTCGTTGCGAGCGGGGCTTTTCAATATCGGCGCTGAAGGGCAAATGACTGTTGGTGGCGCGGCGATGGCCGTCGTCGGAATTGTTTTGAGTTCGTTGCCCGCGTGGTTGGCTTGGCCGGCGGCACTGGTGGCTGGTTTTGGCGCGGGTGCGGCGTGGGGTTACATTGTTGCGTGGTTCAAAATCCATCGCGGCACTCATGAAGTTTTGACGTCGATTCTGTTGAACTTCGTTAGCTATGGTGTGGCGGGTGTTTTGATTCTCAATGTTTTTCGAAATCCCTCCGTTCAAACGCCGGAGACACTTGAAGTTGGAAGCGGATTTTGGCTGCCAGAGATGAATGCGATTGGTGGTTCAAGTCCTTTGAACGTGTCGTTCATTTTTGCGGTGGTCTGTATCTTCGTCGTTGACGTGGTGATGCAGAAGTCGGTGTTTGGTCTTCGTACACGGTGGGTTGGGGGCGCTCCGGAGTTTGCGAGACGTACGGGAGTGGCGACGTCCCGACAGATGATGATGGCATTGGTGATTTCGGGTGGCCTCGCTGGTCTTGCGGGTGCTTCGATGATTCTCGGCTACGCACATAAGGCTCGCGAGGGTTTTTCGAGTGGGGCTGGATTTGTTGGAATTGCAGTGGCGCTTCTTGGTGGGCGACGGGCAATTGGAGTGCTGTTGGCGGCACTTCTTTTTGGTGCGCTACAAAAGGGTGCGTTGGATCTGGATTTGGATACCGAAAAGATCTCGCGTGATCTTGCGGTTGTCATTCAGGCGCTCGTGGTGATTGCGGTTGCGACAAAGTCTTGGTTGGAGGCGAAGCGATGGAATTCGTGATGGCCTTTATCGAGAGTATTTTGCGACTGAGTATTCCGCTGCTGTTTGCGGCTTATGGCGGATTAATTTCGGAGAGATCGGGTCTCGCGAATGTTGCGCTTGAGGGCAAGCTCTTGATATCGGCGTTTGCAGGCGCGGCCGTTGCGGCGGCCACGCAGAGTCCATGGCTCGGCCTTGTCGCCGGCGTTAGTGCGGGAGCGTTTGGTGGATGGCTGTTTGGGGCGCTTGCGCTCTATTCTCGGGCGGATCACATTGTGATTGGGACGGCGTTCAATATGCTGGTTGCCGGATTAATTCCGACGATCACGCGGTCGTGGTTTGGCGTTACGGGCAGTACTCCGCAGCTTGAGCGTTCGGCTCGACTGCCATCGGATGTTGGATTTTTCGTATTGGCCATTGTTATTGGCGGACTATTGTATTGGGCGCTTCGTGAAACGCGGTGGGGTTTGCGTTTGAAGGCGGCTGGCGATGAGCCGGAGGCGTTGCGCGTTCAAGGAGTATCCGCGCGTGGTGTGCGCCTTTGGGCTTCGACATTGGCTGGAGCTATTGTGGCCTTCGGAGGAATTGATCTGAGTCTCTGTCAGGGCAGCGGCTACATTCGCGATATGGCGGGTGGCCGAGGATTTATTGCGTTGGCGGCGCTGATCTTTGGAGGCTGGCGTCCCGTGCAGACAGGGCTAGCCTGCTTGTTGTTCGCGGCGGCCGACGCTGCCCAGATGTTGCTGCAGGGTAAATCCGTCTTTGATTGGGTGATTCCAAACTCGATTGTGCAAATCGTTCCGTACATTGCAACGCTGATGGTCTTGGCACTTCGTCGTGCGGGACCTGCGGCGTCCGCTCCGCAAGCAAT
>JAEUWE010000503.1 GCA_016791465.1 Pseudobdellovibrionaceae bacterium | reverse complement strand
CGGGACATGGCAGGGCGGCTTGTTAGAGCGGCCCTTTCTGTATGTCGAAATCGTGAAACCTCCAGGCAGCCGAATCATATAGAGACGTGATGAACGGACAAAGATCGATCTTTGCCATAGTGCCAGCCAGAATGGTAACCCCACCCCGAGTTGAACGGGGATAACAGGTTTAGGAAACCTGGGCTCTATCCACTTGAGCTATGGGGTCGCAGAGTTTGGATTGAAAATACCCAAGTCGTTTACTCGTGGCAACGCGATAGTTTACTGCCCAGAGGCGCGAGTAAAGGACTCGGGCGCCTTATAGCCAGTCTGACGAGCCATTTCTGCGATTTCAGCCCGATAGTTCTCGACCAGTGTCGCGCGAAGTATTGGAACTTGGGGAGCCGGGCGCGATGAGAAGATTCTCCAAGACGGGAAGGCCTCCGGAGAGCGAGAGCGTCGAGCCTCGAGCTGGCGGGCGATCGACAGAAATGTCGCCATTGACTCAAGGTGAGAGTCGACCCGATGACGGTAGACCTGATCGAGGTCGCGCAGTGTCTCGGTCGGAATGGCAAGCATGGGCTGTCCGAGGGCATTCATGGTCATCGAGTGATCGGCAAACTCTGCAATGACGCCAACGCGATTGCGGTAGCGCGTAGACTCAACATCGCCCTGGTTCTCGCCAAGCTTGTCCGCTGTGATTTGCTTGAAGAGGTTGTCGAGCAAGCCATAGAAAGTGTGGTCGGTTCCACCCCACGCGAAAGTATCGAGCATGGAGTCCAAAGAAAAGCGCGAGTAACGGCCGGTGAGATTCAAAACGCGTTTCCACGTTGCATCCATCTCAAGCCAGTTTTCCATCTCAAGAGTTGAGCGAATTAGCTCTTGTGCTGAGAACGATTGCGGGCCATCGTTCGTGTCTTGTACGCCGGCTTTGGTGAGTGCCGCAAGACTTCGAATTCGCGAGCGAATTGAGATGATGGTGCTATTGAACTCTGGCCAGTAAAATAGCGCATCGCGGTCAGGCATGATCAAGCGAATTCCGCGATTCACAAACTGATCTTCGCTCTCGGACCATTCAATACTAATGACCTCGCTGCGAAGACTCTCAGTCACGTCGCGAAGACGAGCTGGGATCTGAATTGAGTTCTGATCGCGCATCGGTTGACCAATCTCACCACTGGCCGTGCTAAAGCCATTCTCAAGAATTGAGCGGGCGCGAAGTAAGAGTTGGAGTTTTGATGCGCGGAAGCTCTCGGTGGTATATCCGAGCTTGGTTTCGTGCTCGTCCAGCCCGGGCAGTGCGACCTTTCCAGAAAACCCAAATTCTTTGCCAACGCCAGTCAGGCCGGCGACACGGGCTTTACTCATCGCGCGGTGAACATCTCGAAGATGACTCTCAAGGCCGACGAGAATCTGCTTTTGTGCACTCAGCTCAGCGCGAGCCAGCATTTCACCACATTGTGAGATCGTTTTATTGATGCGGAAGATGCGAGTGTAAACCTGCTTCTTTAGGTTCTCGAGGGGAACGATGGATGAGCGCATCGATGCGATCGTCTGTTCGCGACCGGCCGATTGATGGCGCTCGAGATGAGTTTTTATCATTCGTTCGATGTGCTGAATGCGCTCGAGCGTGCGCGTGTACTCAAGCCGAATGACTTCGAGATTCTCATCAAGTCGCATTTTGGTGGTTGTGGCTTCGGTGCCATAAAATGACCATGCAGCGAGGAGTGAACTGTGCTGGGCGTCGCTGCCGTAGCCTTCCGGCATTCCGACGATTGTGAACCGGCGGAATTGGTCGAGAGTGATCGATGGCGAGGCGTAGCGCGGATTTTTTGTCGCCGTACGCTGTTCTTGAACTTTACAGATGCGATGGAATTCTGTGATACGGGGGTCGAGTTCGTAGTGTTTTTCAAAGGCGCGGTCAATTTTTTCGACATCGCTCTTGAGTGAGCCAGCCATCTGCGTTGCGAGAAGGTCAACAAACGTCGCAGGATCGGCGCCCCCGCCAGAGAACAGGCCAAGCTCAAGGGCGTAGTGAACGACGATGGGAATCTGCGAAGCTTGGATCGGACTTCGGTCGTTGCTATAGGGGAACCACGGGGTGAGGCCTCCGCTAAAGAAGTATTCGAGAATTGTTCCGGCGTGAATTTCGAGCAGACCGGTCCACGTGAAAATCTTCAGACTAAATTTGAGGCGGGCGAGGTGATAAGAAAGAAGAAGCATACTGGGGTAGGTCGAGACGAGACGAATGTTCTGGTCGATTCCAGAAAAGTAAGATTCGAGGCGCTGATTCACAGCTGACGACTTGGTGGTATCAGCCAAGGCGCGATCTCGGAAGAGTTTCAATGCCTCAATACGGCGAATGGTATCGGCCCAAATTGCTTGGCCCTTATCGCCTTCTTTTAAGCCATCTTGAAACGCATTGGCTGTTGCAAATGAACCTGGTTTTGCAAAAAAACGTAAGATGACATCGTTGACCTGGCGGGCCGCTAAGAAAAACCGGATCTGCGCGAACTCGAGGAGTGCTGTGCGGGTCCTCTCTCTCTCAGACTCGTCGAGATTGCCACGAGCGGCCAAAAGACGAGCGGCCTCATCAGGAGAGAGGCGTCCAGACCAGACCGATTCAAAAATCAAAGTCTCAAATGTTGCAGGAATGGAGTTTGCGAGGCCGAGAGATTCGGAAAGGCGTGGACGGTCCTTCAGTTGCTCGTTGTAAAGAGCGACAGTGTTGTTCGCTGTCGAAAGAACTTTTGAGAGCTCATTTCTCCAACGGTTAGACCGAATGAACTCGTCTACACCAATTGCGAATACAATTGAATCGATGCGTGTATTGGTCGATCGGCGGGGACTCGACAGATTAAAAACGTCGTAGCGCTCAGCAAGCAATTTTTTGATAGAATTGATGGCTTCTGGCGACCGGCTGACGCGGATGAGGGCTTGTTCGAGAATCTCATTGTGTTGATTCTGGAGCTGGGGCTGGCCGTTGATTGCCGCTTCGTAGTTCGGAGCTTCGCGAATGTATTCGATGTCGACTCGAGTATCGTCGACCCTGTTGGTTAGATTGTAGGCAATTCCGAGGAGGCTATGACGGCGAAGGACGTCGCTTTCTGATTGAGCCGCAGCGATCGCCAGCGTCGTCGCCGCTTCCTGTCCCTTAAACAGGCGCAGAAAGCGACAACCGCGAAGCTGAACGGACAAATTTATTGAACAACCATTCAGGATTGCTGCGCTGAAAGCCCTTCCGACTGCCGCTCGAGCTGAGGTCGAAGTCTCGGGGTTTTCGATTGTTGCTGCGGCTTGCTTGAGGACCATGTAAAGCATCTGTCTGTCAGATTCTGATTCGCTGCGAAGCTGTCGCTCAAGACGATCGGTGGCAAGCGCAGCTTCAAACTGTTGCACCTGAATAGTTTCTTTTTTTGACAGCGCCATAACCTCAGACGCAGTTGTGGCGGTCGGCGTCTCGACTGTTTCCGATGGTCGGGCGGTTTCGTGTGAGCGACGAGGAGACTCCGTTCGATTGCAACCTATCGAAAGGGTGATCGTAATGAGAAGAAGTCCAACGAGTGCTTTCAGCATTAAAACCTCGCCATCACGCTCAGGCTGAGCACACGTCGATATTCGTCTATGAACCAGAGAGTCGTTTGCTTATCCTCGGGACGTGCGCCGTTTGAGTGACGAAGAGCAACTGTGTAGCTATCACGCGTCCAACTCAAACTTTGACTGTTGCCAATACTCGACGTCAGAGTTTCATCAAGGAAATGAGTGAGGCGAATGTTGCCGCCAAGTCCAAGTTTAAATCCGCCTCCGAGGCGCAGAGAAACTCCAAGGTTGTAAGAGTACGATAGGTCTGAGTTGATCGCACGCGTAGTCGGACTGAACCGGAACGTGTTTACGGTATACTCCGTCGACACGGACTGGCTGAGGTTGATAAGACCGCCGCGGAAGCCGAGCGTCGATGCGATTGACAGATAAGGTACTGATTGAACGCCTTCGTACTGGGTCGAAATTGAGGTCGGGAAGACGTTACCGAACGCAAGATCGAGTGTGTTGCGTGCCGGGCCGAGATCGCTCAGATGAACCGACCGGCTCAATGTGAAATCAAGATCAGTCATCTCAAGAATGCCGTCTTGAGTTTCCTCTATTTCTTGGCCAATAGAGGTGTATTGGCCAGCGAACGCCAGCGAGCCAGTGAGGACCTCATTGGCGAGCTCATCGTCAAAGTCCCGAACCACTTTTCGATCAAGAAGCGTCAATGATGTTCCGACGCTGAGGCGGTGAGAGAGAACGCGAGGTTCGCGCTCTTGGGCGAGATCGCCGCGTACACTATAAGCAAGCGATGAGTTTGTCGTGATTCGACTGCCGGCGCGGGATGCGATGGCCGCAGAAAGCGTACCCGATTTTGATTCAGACGCTTTCGCCGACGCCAGATCAATCCCAACAAAGAACAACAGGAACAGCATCGCAGGCTTTGCCAGCGAAGTTGGATTTGATGTTGTCGTCAGTCGGTTCGGTTTCGTCACGTGGGGAATCTTTCTCAGTTACCGTTGTTAAAAACGTCGTTGGTTTCGCGATTGAAGATCTCTTGACGCGTACGCAGATCATCGACTTTTGGTCGGCTCAGGTAAATAGGCCGTCCGTCTCTCATCTCAATTGGTGTTCGCTTCAATTCACCCCGCAGAATCTCATAGCTAAAGTCGATCATCTGTCCAGTCGCTGCATCTTTCTGTTCGCGACGTTGAACAGCCGCTTCAAACTGATGGATACGGGCAAAGTATTGTTTGACCCTTGGTGTGAAGCCATTTCGAAGAACGGTCTTGAAGCGCTCCTCTGGTGTAAACAAGAAATGTCCGACAGACTTCTCTGTCATATGAAACTCACGGGCCTCGTCGACCTGAGTTTGGTCATCGGTCATAACGCGATAAACGCCTTCAAGTGGTGTCACGGGGTCACCATTTTGATCGAGTAAGAAGCCGCGGAGACGATCTTTGTTCCAACGGCTATTGGCTCCAAGCCAATTGATGGTTTCAAGATCAGTTTTCGGCGCTTTTGTTACATCAGACAGCGAGAGGAACTGCACTGTACGAACAGTCTCGTCGACAACACGGTCGGCGCTGATCTCGGTCTTTACCATTGGACAAGACTGAAGGTCGTCGGACTTCGCACAGCTGGCATCGCGGTCGTTGTAGATTTGGATTTCACCGAGTTTATAGAGCTCAGCGATCAATCGGAGTCGATTGAAAAATGGCTCGGGATCAGATGTTGTATTCATCCAATTCATATAGGCCGCACCCGATGGACCAAAGTTGCGCATTCCTTGGCGCAC
>JAEUWE010000498.1 GCA_016791465.1 Pseudobdellovibrionaceae bacterium | reverse complement strand
CGCCGCCCTCGGCAACATAACCTTGATCGCGGAACGTCGTCATCCAAGCGCCACCGCGTTTTGAAGCTCGCGGGAAGAAGTCAGCGTAGAACAGGCCGATGTGGCGTCCAGTGTTTTCTTCGACCACTTCGTAGGTGCGAACGTCCTGGTGGTAGGTCGGAATATCGGTGCGTGTCTTGAAACTCAAGCCATAGAGACGGCGTGCATGTTCGAAAACACCATCGATGACGTTCTCAAGTTTAAAGTAAGGGCGCAGCTCCTCTTCATTGAAATCGTGCTGGGCGACCTTCAGCTTTTCTGACCAGTAGGCGTAATCCCAGGGCGCAAGCTCATCACTTCCGGTCACGGCTTTTTTATGCGCTTTCACTTCGCCGAGATCGCGACGAGCGGCCGGTGCAACTTTCTCGAGGAGGTCTTCGAGGAATGTCATGACGGTCTTTGGATTTCCGGCCATACGTTCTTCGAGGGTGAAGTGGGCGTGAGTTTCATAGCCAAGGAGCTGAGCCCGCTTGTGACGAAGGGTCACGATACGTTTGGTGAGCTCCTGATTTTCGTCGATTGCGCGTGCGCCGTAAGCTCGCCACAGTGTTTCGCGATGGCGGCGTTTTGAGGCGTAGGTCATAAACGGAATAAAACTTGGGCCGTGTAGAGTCACCAGCCACTTGCCGTCGAGTCCCGCTTCTTTTGCGGCCTCGGCATAGGCTTGAATCGCTGACGCCGGAAGGCCGTCGAGCTCGCTCTCGCTTTCAAGAACAAGCTTAAATGTGTTGGTCGCTTTCAAGACGTTATCGCCAAACTCCGGCCCGAGCTTTGAGAGCTCCTGATCGATCTTGCGGAGCTCCTCTTTTTTCTCTTTTGAGAGAAGAGCACCATTGCGAGTGAAGGCCTTGTACTTTTTCTCGGTGAGCTTCAGGTCTTCTCCGCTCAGCTTCAACTCGAGGCGACGATCCCAGATCGACTTCACGCGCGCAAAGATCGCATCGTCCAAAAGCAGGTCACTCGAGATGTCGGCAAGCTTTGGTGAAAACTCTTTGGCCATCGCCTGCATGCGCTCGTCGGAACATGTACCGAGCATGTTGAAGAAGATCTTCGCGACGTGATCGAGTGATTCCGAGAGCGTTTCAATGGCGAGGATCGTGTTTTCGAACGTGGGCTGCGATGAGGCATGCTTAATCGCAAAAAGATTTTGCAGCGTGGCTTTGATTCCAGCCTCGAAAGCAGGACCGTAGTGATCCTGCTCAAGGGCATTAAAGGAAAAGGCACCAAACGGATGTGTGGATGAGGTCAGCAGCGGGTTCGAAGAGATGTTTTGATTCATCCTACTCGTCTAGCATGAGTCGATGAACTCCGGCGCGGTCGACGCGCCGCGCTTCGGATCAAAAACCTTCTGTTATAAGCTCTAAAGCCACCGCCTGTAGGGCGAGGAAGAACATCCAAGTCAGAAGCGCCGCGTTCGACACTTCCCAGGCGATCTCAAGGATTCGTCGCGTGCGTTCCATCGGTTATTACCTCACACAAATGCCGATTGCGGAGCCTGCCGAAAGCGGTGCGCAGCGACCCATTCCGCATTGTGACGTTCCGACGTTGCAGGTTTGTGCCACTTGTGAGCCACAGGTTTGTGCGGAGGCATAAGGCTGTTGGGGTGGAACATAGCCACCACCGCCGTATCCGTAGGCACCAGGATATTGATTAGCGTAGACATTGCCGTAGCCCGCATAGCCTGAAAAGCCGTTAAAAACGAAGCCGCCATTTTGGAGCTGCCAGTAGGCCACTTCGTAATTTTGTAGGCCCATGGCTGGAACGCAGGTCATACCGTATTGCATGTCGCATGTTGGTTGATAGCCCGACGGGCAGCCGCAAAAGCCAGATTGACTGTGATACTGTACTCCACGCGGATAGCGGGCCTGCTGTCCGTAGGGTTGAAAGCCGATGTTGGTGTAGGCCTCCGGGTAGACGCCGCCATATGCGGCTCCCGAACTGCAGGTCGCGCCGGGTTGGGCAAGTGGGGTCACGGCCACGGTTCCGCCGTTCTCGATGGTCTTCTTTTCGCCGCAACCGGCTGCGGTTGTGAGCAGTGCGCAGGCAACGAGAGCCACTGTGATGTTGAATTTCCCCATTTGCGAACCCCTTTTCTGAAAGACTGGTGTAGCGACCATGGAGCTCTGCGAGCATTGTGCCATTTTTCGGCTCACCGAAACGAACCTGAGCGGTGTCCTCGTCACAGCAGGTGGTGTCATTGGATAAAATTGCGAAATACCATGAAACCATTTTAGGCTTGAGGGCAATGAAGACAGTCAGCGGAGCGCTTAAAACGATTTTGATCATGGTCGGCCTCGGTCTTTTTTCGGGTCAAGCCGAGGCACGGCGTTTTGACATGAAGAACGAGCGTTTTGCGACCTACTTTGGTGCCAGCAGCGGTGTGACGTTGATGAGTGACTACGCTTATGGGCAAGCCGGAGGCACGGGCGTTTCGACCGATC
>JAEUWE010000445.1 GCA_016791465.1 Pseudobdellovibrionaceae bacterium | reverse complement strand
AGCGTCGAAAACTCATTACGCAAAAACGTATTGAAAATCCGAAACCTGAGTATTACGAGAAATATTATTTGAACGAAGAAGAGATTAAGACTTGGCGATTTTCATAGCTAAACTTGTCGCGCTGGCCGGTTGAATTCGGCCATTTTTCGTGGTGACCGAGGGTCTACTTTGGAAGGCGAAGAAGGTCAAGCGAAAGGCGTTTAGGCCAGAAGAGAGAGAAGTAGTGAGAGGTCACCGGCAAGAAGGCGCTTACGGCATTCGCGGAGGGCATGAGAGTCTCTGCCTATGGGGCTCGAACGATAGTATTGAATGTCGAAAGGTGCGCGGAGCCAGGCCGAAGAGCGATCGACTTATCGGGCGAGGTGAGGGGGCCGTCGGGACTGAGGCCTAAAACGTCTGGGGCTTAATGCGTGAGAGAGCAGGAGTGATCGTTTTCGCGCTCCTCGTTGAAATCAAAAGACCGGGCCGCGTTTTTTGACGTCGGCGGAGAGCGCGAGCTGCATGGATTCGCGGATCTCTTGCGCGATCTCGCGAACGAGCTCGGAGTCATCTTGGGCGTCGGGGCGATAGGGCAGGTGAATGGGCGGCAAGAATTTGATCGTCCACTTTGCGGGAAGCGGAATGATATTGAGAGGAAGCGGCAAAACGGTGCCGCGCAGAAACTTTGTCATCTTGAGTTGGGCGAGATTGATGTGGGTTTCTTCGGCGCCGATCACGAGTGTAGGGATGATGGGGCACTGCTTTTCAAGTGCCATGCGGATGAAGCCGCGTTTGAACTCTTGCAGGTGGTAGCGCCGCGCGGTGGGTTTGAAGTTTCCGTGTTCGCCCTCGGGAAAAAGAATGATCAGGTTATTTTTTGAAAGTTGATGCAGTCCGTTTGCGGTGGTGGCTTCGACAAAGCCGACTTTTTCGGCCGGAATGGCTGTGGCTTTAGTGAGAAACCAGAAGTGGTGGGTGAGGACGCGCGGGAGGCGGCCGGTTGCGCGGTGAATCTCATGGGCGAGAAGAAAGGCGTCGAGGCCCGAGTAGCCAGAATGGTTGGGGGCGATTATGCCGGCGCCGCGGCGCGGGATGTTTTCGAGACCTTCAACCTCGAGTCGAAAGTAACGCCGTGCAAGCTCCATAAAAAACTGTGGCAGAGCGCGATAAACGAGACGCTCAGCAGCGCCGAGGTTCTTGAGATCCAATCCCTTGGCCTCTAGTTCAGAAACAATCTGATCGAGGATGATTTTATGAAATTTCTTATTCATCATGGACCCCATGGCACTCTCTAAAATCAAAGCATCGTTTCGTTCGAAGTTCAAAGCCCGTTACATCCTGGCCATCGATCAGGGCACCACGGGCACCACCGTGAGTTTGATCGGCGACAATGGCCTGGCCGTTGCGCGTGCCGACCAGGACTTCCGTCAATACTTTCCTAAACCAGGTTGGGTGGAGCATAAGCCCGAGGATATCTGGAAGACGGTTCTCGATACGATCGCGGCCTGTATCAAAAAGGCTCGAGTTCGCCCCGAGCTCATTGCCGCGATCGGCATTACCAATCAGCGAGAGACGGTTCTTCTTTGGGATCGAAAGACGGGAAAGACGATTGGCAATGCCATTGTCTGGCAAGATCGTCGAACGACTGAGATCTGTGAAAAGTTAAAGGCCGAAGGCCATGAGGCGATGGTGAAGGCTCGCACGGGGCTTGTGCTTGATCCATATTTTTCGGCGACAAAAGTTCAGTGGATGCTCGATCAGACGAGTGGTCTTCGCGCGCGCGCTGAGCGCGGTGAGATTGCAATGGGCACTGTCGATACGTACCTACTTTGGAAACTCACTGGTGGTGTGAGTCACAAGACCGACGTTTCAAATGCGTCGCGAACTCTGCTCATGAATCTTGAGACCGGTGAATGGGATGACGAACTTTTGAAGCTCTTCCGTATTCCGCGGGCCATTCTTCCCTCGATTGAATCTTCGTCTGGACTTTTTGGAACGACGCTGAGGCAGAAAAATGTTCCAGACGGAATTCCGATCACGGGAATTGCCGGCGACCAACAGGCGGCGCTGTTTGGTCAGACGTGTTTTGCGGTCGGTGAGGCCAAGTGTACGTTTGGTACCGGAAGCTTTCTTTTGATCAACACGGGAGATCGGCGTTTGACGTCGAGTGCGGGACTTTTGACGACCGCAGCGTGGCGACTTAAGGGCGAAAGCCAAATGACCTACGCGCTTGAGGGCGGGGCATTTATCTGTGGCGCTGCTGTTCAGTTTTTGCGCGATCAGCTGGGCTTTATTAAAGAAGCAAAAGAAATCGAGAAGCTTGCCAGCCAGGTCTCTGATTCTGGTGGGGTTGAGTTTGTTCCGGCGTTGACCGGGCTTGGTGCGCCTCATTGGGATCCGCGGGCACGGGGTCTGATTTCAGGTCTGACTCGCGGTACCACTCGCGCGCATATTGCGCGTGCGACACTTGAGGCGATGGCTCTGCAGAATGCTGAAATTTTATTTGCAATGGAAAAGGACTTGTCCTCACACGGCGCAAAACTACACAGCGTGCGAGTTGATGGTGGAGCAAGCGCCAACAATATGTTGATGCAGCTTCAGGCTGACTATCTTGGCGTCGATGTGATTCGTCCAAAGATGATTGAGACAACTTCGGCAGGAGCGGCTTACTTGGCGGGTCACGGTGCTGACCTTTTCGGAAGTATCGACGATATCAAGTCGATCTGGAAAATCGACAAGACGTTTAAGAGTAAAATGACCGCCGAGGCGCGGGATGCCCGTTTGGCGCATTGGAAAACAGCCGTGCGGCGTGCGGTGCTTGAATAGCTCTCTGCAAGTGCATGAGTCCTGTCTCAGTTTGATACAGGACTCTTTACTGGTGAACGCGAAAAACCGAAACGTTCACTATGAAAACGCAGAACGATTCCTGGAGTTTGTTTCGTCTTTCCGATCGAAAGCAGTTCGACCGCGTGCCGTTGCAGGTCATTGAGTACCTTCATAAGCTGTTGCCTGAGTCTGACCACAAGGGGTGGATGTTCTGGAAAGAACCTCTGACCGATTGGCAACCGCTGGCTCGTCTGCCGGCAATTTTGAAACACGAAATGGCATCACCTGAAACGCCGATTCCTCCACCGGCACCGACCGTCGAGTTTGAGAGCGCAACGGTCGATCCGGCGCACGAGAAGAGCATGCGAAGCCATGTCTCGAAATTGACGAAAGCGGAAAAGGCGGAGCAGCCGTTGGCGGCGACGCATGCCGAGGTCGAAGACTTGTCATCGTCGACCAAGAGTCAGGAGTCGCTCAGGGAAAAATCAAAGACGACTTCGAACACTGTTTCGAAGAGTCTGACAAAGACTCAGCTCGATAAAACGGGCGATGTCATTTTGTCAAAATCGCAGCAGGCGAGTGAAGACGCTGAGCAATTGCGACCGCGCAAGCATGAGCCGGCAGCCCGCCTCCAGCCTGCGGCCTCAGTTCCGCAGCCAAAGGTTATCTCGATGGCGACGGGCGAGCAGACGCTTTCGCTTATGTTGGAATCGAAACTCGCTTCTGAAGATCGCAGCATGGTGCGCTATCAGAAACGTTTTAAGGTCAGAATCAATCTACCTGACGGTCGGGTGTTTGAGAGTGTAACGGTCGATGCGTCGCAGTCAGGAATGAGACTGCGCGATCAGTTGCCCGAGGGATTACCGCGTTTTTTCAGTGTTGAGTTTGACTGCGGAACTGAAGGTAAAATTCCGCTGATGTGCTCTGTGATCAAAGAGCGGGACGGCAAGAAGCCCTTTCGCCTGCGAATTCAGGTCAATGACTTCCAAAATAAACTTCGTTCCGCGTTGATGCGTGCATCTTGAACTGATGCGCGAATCTTAAAAAGGCTCTTGATTTGACGCCGGCGTTTGCGGGCGTGGGCGGCTCGGCGGCGATGGTTTTCGCCGCTGATCTTCGATCGGCCCCAGCACGGCTTCGGCGAGTTCACTGACATTGCGAACGAACTGAACGCCCTTAAGCGCACCGGCGCCAAGGCTTTCGATTTGCTTTCGATTGCTCGCGGGAACAATGAATCGAGTGAATCCCAGTTTACGTGCTTCCTTGAGCCGGGCGTCGGCAAACGGAACGGCTCGTGCTTCTCCAGTGAGGCCGAGTTCGCCAAAGACGCAAGTTTTAGCTGGAATTTCGCGTTCGGTCTCTGTTGAGAGAAGAGCAACTGCGACCGAGAAATCGGCAGCTGGCTCTTCGAGCTTGAGGCCGCCGACGACATTGATGAAAAGATCACTCTGCGAAAGTTTGAGCCCGAGGTGTCGGTTCAAGATTGCCGCGAGAAGGTGGACGCGATTGGTGTCGACGCCGATCGAAGTTCGTCTAGGCATTGGCATGGGAGTCGCGATGGTTAAAGCCTGAACTTCACAGAGAAGTGGTCGAGAGCCTTCCATTGAGCAGTGAACGGCGGAACCGATGTGCTGCTCGCCTCGTTCTTCAAGAAAAAGTTCAGAAGGATTCGTCACTTCAACGAGGCCTTTTGAATCCATGGCGAAGACGCCGAGTTCGTGTGTTGCGCCAAAGCGGTTTTTGAGAGCGCGAAGGAGTCGGAAGGACTGTGTCTTGTCGCCCTCAAAACTCAATACGGTATCGACCATGTGCTCAAGGACTTTAGGGCCGGCAATTTGCCCCTCTTTTGTGACATGACCGACAACAAACACGGCAATTCCGTGCCCTTTGGCGAGAGTCATGAGGTTTGCCGCACATTCGCGAACTTGAGTCACCGAGCCCGGCGCTGATTCAATTTCTGAAAGGAATACGGTCTGAATAGAGTCGACGATGAGGACGTCGGGCTTCAGTTCAAGCGCGGTCTCGCGGATCAGTTCAACCTGGCTCTCGGCCATCAGCCTTACGCGGTCGGCGCGGTCGTCTTCAATAATTCCAAGACGGGCCGCGCGAAGCCCTGTTTGCTCCACACTTTCCTCGCCGGAGGCGTAGAGCACGGTTTTGCCGTTCTCCGCAAGGCCCCCTGCCATCTGAAGAAGCAGCGTCGATTTGCCAATACCGGGATCTCCGCCAACCAAAATAAAGGAGCCCGGCACGAGGCCGCCGCCGAGCACGCGGTCGAGTTCTGAGAAGGTGGTTTGAATTCGCTGATTGCGAGAGGCACTCGCTCCCGGCTTTGCCGCTTCGTTCGAAGCCTGGAGCGATTCGCGGAGAGTCATGGCGTGCGGGCTCGAGGCCTGGCCGGTGCCGCCGGTGGCCCAGCCACGCTGCTCACGGCTTGAAAGCCCGCGAGGGGCGCTATCGGTAACGAGTTTTTCCTCTTGAAGGGTATTCCATTCGCCGCAATCGGTGCAGCGGCCTTCCCAGCGACTTCGTTGCGCTCCGCACGATTGGCAAACATACACCGTTTTCGACTTCGATTTCGCCATACCCTGTGGCTATCATGGAGCGTCTCAAAGGGATAGGAGCGAATGAAACGGCGCGCCGCACGGACGGTCTTCGGACTCATGACATTTATTTTTCTTCCATCCGGCCTTGTCGTCGGTGCGCCGGCACTGAGTGGCGAGGCATCATCGGCGCTTTATCAAGTACTTGGTAAGTATCGCGAGGTCTCTCGGCGAGGTGAGCACGAAGCGGCACTGAAGGCGCTTGAAAAGTCGGCTGAGAAATTTAATTCAGTCAACGAGGGGCTCTTAAAACTTTTGCGTGGACGCAGCTATGAGCGTCTATTGAAGCCGAATGAGGCACTTGCTGAGTACACGGCGGGTCTTACTCTCAAGGGACCATTTGAAGCGCAACTGCGATATTCGTTTGCACGAGTAGCGGCAGCGCAAGGCCGAGCCGATGATGCGAAAAACGCTCTGAATGCACTACTCGCAACTGCGGCGCGCGAGCCTGGAGATGTTCCACAGGCGATGAAGCTGCAGACTGTTTTTGAGTATGAAGAGCAGCTCGCAAAAGCAGAAAAGTGGAAGCAGGCCATTCAACTTTTGCAGCCGACGTTAAAGCGCGCGAAGGGGAGTGAAATCTATCCATCGTTGGTTTATTCGATGTTTCGAGCCAAACGCAAAACTGGAGTGTCAGATTGCCGGTTGGCGCGAGATCTCTATTCGAAGTATCCGTCGCTTCCGCAGTTGGTCGAGTGGGGGCCGCTGCTTCCTGAAAATAAAGTCGACGGTTTAAAGCCAAGTTGTTCGGCGACAACAAAGGACATTCAAACACGTTTAAGACGACTTCAACTTGGTGGGCAGATTGAACGTTCGCTTGCTGAAATTAAAACCCTACGCGATCGCGGAGTTTTTGATGCCTGGACCACTGACTCCATGGAAGTCAATGCGCTGCTCGCGCAAGGCCAAAATGCAGAGGCGATGAAGTCATTGATCAAGCATTCAAAAGAAAATGCATCGCGCCCCGCGTTTTGGATGTTGCTCGGTAAAATCAGTTCTCGTCTTGGTGACTTTACCGGTGCCGCCGGGGCCTACAAGCGGGCGCATGATCTAGCGCCTGGCGGAAAATCGGCGAGTGACGCCCTTTTTAACTCCGCTTTCGCGAGCTATCAGATGCAGGACTATGACGGTGCAGAGGCAGGTTTTGAAAAACTCTCGCGAAAGTTTGGTCGGTCAAAAATCGCACGCGACGCTCGCTGGCACTTGGCGTGGATGAGTTATCTGCGTCACGATTACAACTTGGCGCTTTCTCGTTGGGAGGGGCTGCTCAAGGAGCGCTCTCGTGGCGGGCGTCGAGCTCGGAGCTCGGGCGATGCGACCTCGCTTGATCGGATTCAGTACTGGAGTGCGATGGCTCTGCTGCAACTTGGCCGCAACAAAGAGGCCGTTGATCGTCTGCGTGAACTCATCAAAGATCCATCGATTGATTACTACTCGATTCTGGCTTGGTACCGCTTGAAAAATACTCCCGGAGTGACGCTCTCGGATTTGGAAACGAAAATGATTTTTAAACCGGCTCCGGGGCCTGCGACAGACGCTATCGTTGCAGCGGCCGTTGCCGAGACGGCAGGCGATGCAAGCTCGACCGAGGCGGCGGTATCAGAGAATGGCGAGGAGCAGACGAGTGAGGAGACTGATGGCGGCGACGCCGTCGCGGATTCGGCAGAAACAACGGCCGCAATCGGTGCCGATGGCGAGGTCGGTGATGGCGTGTTCAATGAACCCGTACCGAGTAGCAATGTGCGCGACCCAGCACTTCAGCGTCGGCTTGAGCGCGTGCGACTTCTCTTTGCCGCAGGACTCGACGAAGAAACGCGGTGGGAGCTGCAGAATCTCGATCAGCGCGTACGACACCCACAAGATCGTCGAACGATGATGGCGGAGCTTCATCGCATGGGCCGCTGGGACCGTTCCAGCGTGCTGGCCGAATTGACGTTTGGTCCGCAGCGCATTCGCGGTGGACTTGATGGAGCCCGTGAGCTTTGGGAATTTGCGTATCCGCGCGCGTGGCAAGACACAGTGCCCGCGGCGAGCCGGGCGGCTTCGGTTGATGAGGACCTTGTTTGGAGCATCATGCGGGCCGAGAGTCACTATCGCGCTGAAGCGAGGAGTCCGGTTGGGGCATCAGGCTTGATGCAGATCATGCCGTTTACAGGCGAACGCGTGGCGATGGATCTTCTCGGACGCCGACAGTTTCAGGCGGCTGAGCTCTTTGATCCTGAGACGAATATTCGCCTGGGTTCGCGTTACTTACGTCGTCTTAGCGAAAAGTTTGGCAGTCGGATTCCGCTTGTGGCGGCAAGCTATAATGCGGGACCGCATCGTGTACAAACGTGGCTTTCCGGATTTGGATCACTTTCGATGGATGCTTTCATCGAGCACATTCCATTTGTAGAAACTCGTAACTACGTCAAGAAGGTCACACGCAATTATCAGATCTACCGACTTCTTTACAAAGAGGATCGCGGATCGTTGGGATGGCTGGTTGGACCGGTTGGCGTCGCACCACAAGACGGGCCCGGAGCCCTCGACGTTTGGTGAAGGAGAAGAGTATGAGCATAAAGTTTTTCTGGGGTTTGGGTTTTGCTCTGCTTGTGAGCTCATGTACGGGCAAAGGCAGCGGGACCATTGAATTGGCTGACGGCACTTCGCTCAAGCTTGAACGGAGTGAAACGCTTCGTGTGAACATCACATCGGAACCGCCGACGCTCGATTGGAACAAGGCGACCGATACGACATCATCACACATCATCAACAACATCATGGAAGGCCTGGTCGGTTACGACATTGAAGACCGCGAACTTCGCCTCGTTCCGCTGTTGGCGACGGAGTGGGTGGCGAGCGAAAAGGCGAAGGTTTGGACGTTTAAGATCCGCCCCGGTGTCAAATGGACAGATGGAGTCAGTTTTGAGCCACAGCAGGTGGTGGATTCGTGGCGCCGTCTATTGGCCAAAGAAACGGCGAGTGAGTACGCGTACTTTCTTTTTGCGATTAAGAATGCGCGCGCTTTCAACGAAGGTAAGGTTCCGTGGGAGCAGGTCGGAGTCCGCATTGCGAAGCCTGTGTCTGGGCCGAGCGAAATCAAAGTCGAGCTTGAAAAGTCGATGGGTTACTTTCCGCATCTCCTGGCGCACGCTTCGACGTATCCGATTCGACTCGACTTGATCGCAAAATATGGCGAGAAGTGGACCGAGGCTGGAAACCTGATTGGTCTTGGCCCCTTTTCTCTTAAAGCTTGGCACCACGATAAAGAGGTCCTGCTTGAGCGAAACGATACTTACTTTGGCTCAAAGCCGGCAATTCGTTTTGTTCATGCGCAGATGATCCAAGAGCAGGCGACGGCACTTAACCTATTCGAAGCTGGAAAACTCGATGCCATCGATGGAATTCCGAGCACCGAACTGAAGAACGCGCGGAAGAAAAAAGAGTTTCGCTCCATTGGCGTATTGCAGAGCTATTACTATGGAATCAATACGGCAAAACCTCCGATGAATAACCCTCTGGTTCGTCGGGCGATTGCGCAAGCGATCGATCGTCAAAAGATCGTGCAGGTGTTGGCTGGCGGGCAGACGCCGATGACAGGCTGGGTGCCAAGCGGAATGTTCGGCTACTCCACGGATGTTGGGCTTGAATTCAACATTGAAAAGGCGAAGGCCGATCTTTTGAAGGCGGGCTATAGTGAAAAGATGCCGCTTCCTAAAATCGAAATCCAATTCAATATCAGTGAAGATCACCAACGCATTGCCGAGCTTGTGCAGTCACAGCTCAAAGAAAACTTGGGAATCACGGTTGAGCTGAAGAGCCAGGAGTGGAAGACCTTTCTTTCAACTCTCAAAACAGATCCGCCGACACTGTTTCGCTTTGGTTGGCTCGCCGATTACCCCGATCCCGATAACTTTATGAATTTGATGACGTCCTATAGCGATAACAATCGGACGCGTTGGAGCGACACTCGCTATGACAAGTTGATCGAGCAAGCGGCAACCGAGACAAACAATGAGGTACGCCGGGATCTCTACCGAAAGGCGGGAAAGATTATGCTGGAAGAAGCGGTTCCTGTGATTCCTCTGTTTTCAAGCACCGCGCATCTATTTGTCGCTGACCGAGTTGAGCGGTTTCCGGTCAATGCGCTTCGGCGCTTTGAATATAAAGCGGTGAGTTTGAAAAACTGATGCGCTCTTTGAGTCTCACTTTCATCATTCGGAAGTTTCTTGAAGCACTCGTGACACTCTTCGTGATCGCGACTCTGACCTTCGTTGCTTTGCGGGCGTTGCCAGGCGGGCCGTTTGATAGTGAGAAGGCTTTGCCTCCAGAAATCAAAGCGAATATCGAAGCTCGCTATGGATTAAACGATCCAATGCACGTGCAGTACCTCCGCTACATCGGTGGCCTTGTACGAGGCGACTGGGGAGAGTCCTATAAGTATGTCGGGCGCTCGGTCTCTGACATCATCGCAGAGACTTTACCGGTCTCGATGCAACTGGGTTTCCTTTCGCTCTTGATGGCTCTGGCGGTTGGCGTCCCGCTTGGCGTGCTTGCGGCTTCTCGTCAGAACTCTTGGGTCGATACCACGGCGATGCTTGTTGCGATTTCGGGAGTGGCGCTACCCTCTTTTGTTGTTGGCCCCGTACTGGTGATGATTTTTAGTTTTGGAATTCCATTTTCGTTCTTGCATGGGTTCTTACCGCCGGCTTTGTGGGAGAGTTGGGAGTATATGATTTTGCCCGTGGTGACACTGGGAATTCGGCCGGCTGCGATTCTCGCTCGTATGACTCGAGGGGCTGTTCTTGAGGCGATTCGCCAAGACTACGTTCGAACGGCGCGTGCGAAAGGCGTAGCCGAAAGAAGCGTGCTTTTTTCTCATGTGCTTCGCAATTCTTTGATTCCAGTTCTGACCATCACAGGGCCACTGGTTGCGGGTCTGCTTTCTGGCTCATTTATTATCGAAGTGATATTTGCGGTTCCCGGTATCGGCAAGCACCTCGTCGCGTCGGTTACAAATCGCGATTATCCGTTGGTGCTGGGTCTTACGCTTCTGTATTCAGCAATGCTGGTTGTTGCGAATTTGGTCGTCGATATTTTGTATTCCGTTGTTGATCCCCGCATTCGAGTTGAGAAATGATTTTAAGATACCGAGAGGAGCTCGTGTGAGAAGACTGACGTCTGTCTATGTCCTGTTTGGCGTTCTATTGGTGACAGTGATGAATACCGGCTGCGTCTCGTACTTTAAGCGCAAAGAGTGCGAAGCCGTGAATTGGTTCGAGTACGGTCACAAGGTCGCGATGGAAGGCCGAAGGCTTTCTGGCGATCAGTTTGTTTCAGAGTGTAGAA